>NZ_BAAALT010000033.1:0-35654 GCF_039528515.1 Luedemannella flava | reverse complement strand
GGTCCGCAGGGCGCAACCGGTCCTCAGGGCACAGCGGGTCCNTCCGCAGGGTGCCACGGGTGCGCAGGGCACGGCTGGTCCGCAGGGTCCGCAGGGTTTCCAGGGCGACGCTGGTCCGCAGGGCGCGACCGGTGCGCAGGGCACGGCTGGTCCGCAGGGCGCAACCGGTCCCCAGGGTGCGACGGGTGCGCAGGGCACGGCAGGGCCTCAGGGCGCGACGGGCGTACAGGGTCCGCAGGGTTTTCAGGGAACGGTGGGGCTGCAGGGTGCCACGGGTGCGCAGGGCGCGACCGGTGCGCAGGGCTTCCAGGGGGTGGTTGGATCGCAGGGTGCCGCGGGTCCTCAGGGCTCCCCCGGCGCCCATGGGGACCCGGGTCCGCAAGGTGTTCAGGGCGCACAAGGCTTCCAAGGCGGCGGTGGCCCGCAGGGCGCCACTGGTTCCCAAGGACCTCAAGGATTCCAAGGGGTTCTGGGTGATCGTGGCCCGCAAGGGGTCCAGGGCCAGTCTGGTCCGGCCGGTTCGCAGGGTGCCACTGGCCCGCAGGGTTTGCAGGGTTTGCAGGGCCCGCAGGGTGTGCAGGGTACTCGCGGACCGCAGGGCACACCGGGCGCTCAGGGCGCTCAGGGCGCACAGGGCGCTGGCGGAGGCGGAGCGGTCTTTACCACGCCTATCGGATTCTTCGGTTTCAATACGACCACCATAAGCCTCACCTGTCCCAACGGCGGTCGTGTCGTTAACGCCGGCTACCGACTTACCGGAGCTGTCCCGAGTGGAGTTGTCCTGCGGGACAGCACACCGTCCACAAACGGTACGGGGTGGACATTCGCTTTCACGCAAACGGTGACGGCGGATGCGTACCTCGTCTGCACCATCCCGTAGCGATCAGCATGGAGTTGAGGAGCGGAATGAAGTCAGTAAGGGCAACTCTGGCGGCCTTATCGTTGCTGGTCTGTGCTGCGTGCAGCAGCGATCGCACCGGCACTCCGGGGGAATCCTCGGCGCAGCCGGCAGCGGCGAGTGGCGCGACGGCGAGTCAGGGCGTTGCGATGCTTCTGCAGCGCGGCATTGAGCAGGGCGACAAGCACGATTGGGAGAGTGCGGAGAAGACGTTCCGGAGTGTGCTGGAAATCGATCCCAAAAACACGCACGGTTGGTACAACCTCGGCGTCGTGCAGCAGCAGAACAGAAAGAGCCGGGAGGCAGCCGCTTCTTACGACAAGGCGCTTGCGACGGATCCAGGATTCACGCCGGCCATGTACAACAAGGCCATTATCTTGGAGGGCACGGACCGGGCCGGCGCCATGCGACTGTACCAACAAATTGTGCTGCTGAATCCCAAGGCATCCACGACGTACCTCCGGATGGGTTTGCTGCAATTGCGCACGGGCGAGACCAGCGGCGCCCAGGTCAGTTTCAGCAAGGCAGTGGCGATCGACCCGAAACTGCGCGACTCGGTGCCCAAGCCGTACCGACCGGCCGGAGAGTAGGCCACATGGCGACGGTTACCGTCTTCACACCGAGTCACCACCCACGATTCCTCGACGAGTGCCTGCGGTCGCTGCAGGCGCAGACGATGGCCGACTGGGAGTGGGTGGTCGTGCTCAACCAGGGCGCCCGTTGGCGTCCGGAAAAAGAAGACCCGAGAGTACGCGTGACCGTGCGCGATTCGCTCACGGGCGTCGGTGCGGCCAAGCGGAAGGCGTGTGAACTGGCAACGTCGGACATCCTTGTCGAACTGGACCACGACGACCTGCTTACGTCGGAGTGCCTGGCCCGGATGGTCGAGACGTTCGAGGCGCATCCCGAGGCGAGCCTGTGTTACAGCGACACGGCGCAGATCGCCGAGGACGGCGGTCGGGACGAGCAGCGGTTCGCCGCCGACGCGGGGTGGTCCTACCGCGACGAGCGCGTCGACGGCATGAACCTGCTCGTCGCCGACGCCCTCGCGCCAACGCCGCACAACGTCAGCTACATCTGGTACGCGCCGAACCACGTCCGCGCGTTCCGCCGGTCGGTGTACGAGAAGGTCGGCGGCTACGACGACTCCCTCGACGTCCTCGACGACCAGGATCTGATGTGCCGGCTCTACCAGGTCGGCGACTTCGTACGCGTACCGGAATGCCTGTACCTGCAGCGGATGCACGCGCGCAACACGCAGCGCGACACGGAGACGAACGCGCGCATCCAGCAGCGCACCGTTGAACTCTACGACCGGTACGTGGAGGCGAACGCCCTCGCGTGGACCCAGCGCAACGGTCTGCTCGCCCTGGATCTGGGCGCGGCGCACAACAAGCGCGAGGGGTACCTCGGCGTCGACCAGTACGCCGAACCGGGCGTGGAGCTGGTCGCCGACGTCACCAAGGGGTTCGAGCTGCCCGACAGCAGCGTCGGGGTGATCCGGGCGGCGGACTTCCTGGAGCACATACCAGACAAGATCGGGATATTCAACGAGCTGTACCGGGTGCTCGCCCCGGACGGGATGCTGCTGTCGCTCACCCCGAGCACCGACGGCCGCGGGGCCTTTCAGGACCCCACGCACGTGGCCTTCTACAACGAGAACTCGTTCTGGTACGTCACCGACAGTTCGTTCGCCCGCTACGTGCCTGAGCTGCGCTGCCGGTTCCAGGCCTCCCGCCTCGTCACCTACTTCCCGAGCCCGTGGCACCAACAGCACAACATTCCGTACGTGTCGGCGAACCTCATCGCCATCAAGGACGGCAGCGCCCGCAACGGCGGCCCGCTGCGCATCTGATCAGGGAAGGGCAGGATGCGGTCCAGAGGTCGGGTCCCCGGGTCGAGAGCCCTCGTGTTCGTGATCGTCGCGGCTCTCGTGGGCGCCACGACGATCGCGTCTCCCGCCGCGGCCCAGACCGTCGTGCTCACCTCCGACTTCGAAGACGGCACCACGCAAAGCTGGGCCCCTTCCGCCGGCCAGGCCGGACTCAACACGGTCAACAGCACCGCAGCGGCCCACACCGGCACCCACAGCCTGCTGACCACCGGCCGCACCATCTCGTGGCAAGGACCGAACCGCAGCATGACCGGGCTGGTGCCTGCCCGCGTCAAGTTCTCGTACTCGCTCTTTGCCCGGATGGTGACCGGCGCGACGGCGAATCTCCACCTGACCACCATGCCGAATTTCGTCTGGACCTCACCGGCCATGTCCGTTACCGCCGCCAGCTGGGTGGAGCTGCGTGGCACCTATACGTCGCCCGTAGACGTCGAGCTCCTGTATGTGGAGAGCATCGAGAACGTGGGGGACTTCTATATCGACGACTTCACGCTCACCCGGCTTCCGCCGGCCGCTGCCGTGATAACGGGCCCGACCGAAGGCACGGTCACCGTCGACAGGAGGCCGGTCCTCACGGGCACCAGCGACCCCCTCAACTCGATCACGGTAACGCGCGGCGGCACCACCGTCTGTACGGCTACGGCGGATGCCAACGGCAACTGGTCATGCACCCCGACCGTTGATCTCATCGAAGGTCCCAACTACCTCATGCCGACCGCTCGGGACGGCATCAACGTCGCCACCCCGGGCTATCCGGTCACGGTCGTCGTCGACACCACCGCACCCGTCGCTCCCGCTGTCACGTCGCCTGCCAACGGAGCCGCGCTGGCCGCCTCGCCACCGACGATCTCGGGCACGGGTGGGGCCTTCACCACCGTGACAGTGGCCGAGGGTGGCACCACGATCTGCACCGCCACGGTGGACGGCAACGGCAGGTGGTCCTGCCGGCCCGCCGCGGCGCTCACCTCGGGCAGCCACACGCTGACGTCAACGGCCGTGGACAAGGCTGGCAACACCACCGTCGGCGCCTCGACGACGTTCACCATCGACACGACCCCACCCGTCGCCCCGACCATTGCCAGCCCGGCCAGCGGCTCGCTCACCAACGACGCTACGCCCACGATCTCCGGCTCCGGTGAAACCGGCACAACGATCACCATGCTGGAGAACCGCACCTCCGTCTGTACCGCCACCGTGGCCGCCGGCACGTGGACCTGTACCCCCGCTACCCCGCTCCCCGACGGCATTCACCGGTTGACCGCGATCGCCACAGACGCGGCAGGCAACACCACCATCGGCGCCTCGACGACATTCACAGTCGACACCACGCCGCCCGTGGTCCCGGTCATCACCAGCCCGACCCAGGGTCAGGTCATCGGCGATGCCACGCCGACTTTCGCGGGCACCGGCGAGACGGGCAGCACGATCACGATTCTCGAGGGCGCCACGCCGATCTGCACGGTGCTCATAGAGGTGTGCGGCCACTGGACCTGCACCCCTACCAACCCGCTGACCGTTGGCGACCACACGTTGATACCGCGTGCGGATGACCCTGCCGGCAACTCCAGCCTCGGCGCGCCGGTCACCATCACCGTAACCCCGACAGTCGCGGCCGGACAGGTCGTCGGTCGCACCCCGCGGTGTCCTGTGCCGATGTAGCTACGGGTGTGCTGCCCGGGCCGTGCGGGCCTGCGCGGCCAGGTCGTTCGCCAGCTCGCGGGCCTCGTTGACGTCGCGGTGCCAGGCGGCGACCGACCGGCCGCCGGCCAGGTCGACGAAGACGCTCGCCAGGCCCAGGCGGCGCTCGAGCGGTCCCTGGCGCACCCGCACGCTCTGCACGCGGGCCAGGGACACGGCCGTCAGCTCGCGGGTGATCACGCCCTGCTGCACGACGAACGCGTGCTCGGTGCGCCCGTACCCCAGGATCTTGTATGCCACCGGGGACAGCCAGCGGGCGCGGCGGGGGGCCAGCGCGATGCTCACCGACGTCAGTTCGAAGCCCGGCAGCGTCTCGGCGATCAGCTCGCGGGCCGCGGGCACCGTGCCCACCGGCAGGAGCGTGCCGGTGCGTTCGCTCTCCTCGGCACTTACCGTGCTGCCCGCGATGTCCATCTTCACGCGTACCCAGCCCCGGCTGCGCCACAGCCACGGCCAGGTGACGGTGACCGCCTGGACCCGGCCGACCGGGACGGTCTGGCTGCGCGTCTCCAGCGCGCCGCGCCGGATGCGCAGCCCGTCGGCGTCCATGGCGGCGGTGAAGCCCCAGTCGCCCAGCACGGTGCGGACCGGCGCCACGAGAACGCCGACGACCGCGGTGAGCGTGCTGGCCAGGCCGACGAAGCTGATGCTGCCGTCGGCTGCGAAGAACAGGATCGGCATGATCGCTGCCACCGGCACGAACCACCACTGTGGACGCAACAGCTGCGAGATGACGAGGTCCCGGTTCGACACGCGGTGCAGCAGGCGCTCCTCGACGGGGGCGACATCGGCGTCCACCTCCGTGTCGACGGCGGCGGCCGGGGCACCGCGCGCGGCGCTCGCCGCCGCCAGCAACTGGGCCCGTAGCGCGGTGGCCTGGCCGACCGTGAGGAACGCCAGCGGCGCCTCGGTCTTCGCTCCGCCGACCACCTCCAGGCGCAGCTCGGCCAGCCCGCACAGCCGCGCCAGCGCCGAGCGCACCACCTCCACGCTCTGCAGCCGGGCCAGCGGGATCGCCCGGGTACGCCGGTTGAGCAGGCCCTCGTAGCTGCGCAGCTCCTGGTCGACGATGTGGTATCCGGTGGTGAGCCAGCTGACCGCCGAGCCGACCAGGGTGACGACGAGGATGGCCGCGACAGCCAGCAGCCAGCGCCGCGTCCCGAGGTTGCTGTAGCCCTGCCACGAGATGGCCGCCACCGCCAGCGCGATCATGCGGAAGCTGCGCAGCAGCGGGGTCAGGGGATGCAGGCGCTGCCGCGGCTGCGGCCCGGCTCCGGACACCGGCGGCGCGGATGGCAGCGGCGGCGGCTCGGGTCGCGCGGCGTCCGGTGCGGTCACAGGCCCTCCGCATGGGCATGGCCGAGGGCGGTCAGCCGGTCGCGCAGCCGCGCGGCCTCCTGCGGGTCGAGCCCGGGTACGCGGGCGTTGCTCGCCGCGGCGGCCGTGTGCATCTGGACGGTGGCGAGCCCGAAGGCGCGCTCGATCGGCCCGGCCGTGACGTCCACGAACTGCATGCGCCCGTACGGGACGATCGACAGCCGGTGCACGATCCGGCCGTGGCGTACGAGCAGGTCATCCGCGCGTTCGGCGTACCCCCACGATCGGATGACGCGCGGCAGCAGCGCCGCGCGCACCACGCCGACCACGACGGCGGTTGCGCCCACCGCGGGCGGGACCCAGGACGGCCAGAAGAGCCAGACGACCAGGCTCGGCACGACGATCCAGAGCACCGCGATCGCCAGCGAGATCAGTTCCAGCCACAGCAGCTTGGGTGAGACGGGCCGCCACGCGACGTCCTCGGGCCAGATCGTGAATGCGGACACCCTGCCAGGGTATGCGGCGCGGGCCAGGGCAGGATGGGCACCATGGAGTACGACGCGTTCCTGCTGCTCTCGTTCGGCGGACCGGAGGGGCCCGACGACGTGGTGCCGTTCCTGGAGAACGTGACACGAGGCCGGGGCATCCCGCCGGAGCGGCTGGCCGAGGTGGCCGGGCACTACCACCGGTTCGGTGGCGTGTCGCCGATCAACCAGCAGTGCCGCGACCTGCTCGCCGCGCTGCGGCCCGCGTTCGCCGACGCCGGCGTCGACCTGCCGATGTACTGGGGCAACCGCAACTGGCACCCGATGCTCGCCGACACGGTCGCCCGGATGCGCGACGACGGGGTGCGCCACGCGCTCGCGTTCGCGACCAGCGCGTTCGGCTCCTACTCCTCCTGCCGGCAGTATCTCGACGACATCGCGAAGGCCCGCGCGACCGTGGGCGCCGGGGCGCCGGTCATCTCCAAGATCCGCCAATTCCACGACCATCCGGGGTACGTGCGACCGCACGCGGACGCGCTGCGCGCCGCGCTCGCGAAGGTCTCCGCGACGGCGACCGGCCCGGTGCGCGTCGTGTTCACCGCGCACTCGATCCCGACCGCCATGGCCGCGTCCGCGGGCCCGACCGGCGGCCGTTACGAGGCGCAGCTGCGGGAGACCGCCGCGCTCGTGGCCGGCGACCTGCCGTGGGACCTGGTCTGGCAGTCGCGGTCCGGCTCGCCGCTGACGCCGTGGCTGGAGCCCGACATCAACGACCACCTGGAGGCGCTCGCCGATGCGGGCGCGGGCGGGGTGGTGGTGAGCCCGATCGGGTTCGTCTCCGACCACCTGGAGGTCATCTGGGACCTCGATACGGAGGCGGCCGCGACGGCGGCCAAGCTGGGCCTCGCGTACGCCCGGGCGGCGACGCCGGGCACCGACCCCCGGTTCGTGGCGATGATCGTGGACCTCGTCCGGGAGCGGCTGACGCCCGGTCATCCGCGCGCGGTGCTCGGTTCGGTGCCGACCTGGGACGCGTGCCCGGAGGTGTGCTGCCCGGCTCCCGCGCGGCCCGGCCGCCCCTGATCGTCGCCCTCTTTCGACCTGCGGGGTTGCTGGCTACATACCGAGTATGCATACTCCGTATCCATGAGTGTGCGCTATGGGCTCCTGGCTCTCCTGGAGCGCGGCCCGCGGTACGGCTACCAGCTGCGGTCCGAATTTGAACAGGCCACGGGGGGCACCTGGCCGCTGAACATCGGGCAGGTCTACACCACCCTGACCCGACTCGAACGCGACGAACTGGTGCGGGCGCTGCCGGAGTCCGACGGGGGGCAGCGGCCGTACGAGGTGACCGAGGCGGGGCGCGCCGAGCTCGCCCGGTGGTTCGCCACCCCGGTCGAGCACGGCGACCGGCCCCGCAACGAACTCACCATCAAGCTCGCGCTGGCGATCACCACGCCGGGCGTCGACGTGCGCGGCATGGTGCAGGCCCAGCGGACGGCGAGCATGCGGATGCTGCAGGAGTACACCCGGCTGCGGCACGGCGCGGACAGCCCTGCCGACCTGGCCTGGCGGCTCGTGCTGGACGCGATGATCTTCCAGGCCGAGGGCGAGCTGCGCTGGCTCGACCACTGCGAGGCCTCGCTCGCGCGGTTCACGCCCGCCCCTTTGGCGCCGGCGCCCGCACCTGACCCCGAACCCAGCACCCCCATCCCCGGAGGCACCCGATGAGCGCCGTCCTCGAACTGCGCGGCGTCCACCGCGTCCACGGCCGGGGCGAGACCGCCGTGCAGGCCCTGCGCGACGTGTCGCTGCAGGTCAACGCCGGCGAGCTGGTCGCCGTGATGGGCCCGTCCGGGTCCGGCAAGTCCACCCTGCTCAATCTCGCCGGCGGCCTCGACGCCCCGACCGGCGGCGAGGTCGTCGTCGCCGGCCAGGTGCTCGGCCAGTGCAACCGCCGCCAGCTCGCCGCCGTCCGCCGCCGCACCATCGGGTACGTGTTCCAGCAGCTGAACCTGCTGCCGAGCCTCAGCGCCGTGGAGAACGTGGCGCTGCCCGCCGAACTCGACGGCGTCGGCATCCGCAAGGCGCGCGAACTCGCCATGGTCGCCCTTGAGGCCGTCGGCCTGGCCGACCTCGCCCGCCGCTTCCCCGACGAGATGTCCGGCGGCCAGCAGCAGCGCGTCGCCATCGCCCGGGCGCTCGTCGGCCAGCGCAAGCTCGTGCTCGCCGACGAGCCGACCGGCGCGTTGGACTCGCAGACCGGCGAGGGCGTGCTGCGCCTGCTGCGTACCCGCTGCGACGCGGGCGCCGCCGGGATGCTCGTCACCCACGAGCCCCGCCACGCCGCCTGGGCCGACCGGGTGATCTTCCTGCGCGACGGCGGGATCGTCGACACCTCCGGCCCGCTCGCCCAGCCCGAGCAGCTACTCACCGCGACTCCGGGTGTCACAGCATGAGCGTCAGAGTGTCCTGGGCGTCGTGGCGGACCGCGCTGCGCATCGCCCGGCGGGAGGCGCGGCGGGCCAAGGGCCGCACCGCGCTCGTCGCCGTGATGATCGGGTTGCCGGTGGCCGGCCTGACCACGGCCGCCGTCACGTACGACATGTTCACGCTGTCCGCGCAGGAGCAGGTCACCCGCACCCTGGGCGCCGCCGACGCGACGATGTCGTGGGTGGTGGACGGCCCGATCACGCAGGAGCCGGCGGGCGACGGCGGTTGGTACTCCGACGTCCAGGTCAAGAACAGCCCGAAGCCGAAGACGGACGCCGACCTGCTGGCCGTGCTGCCCGCCGGTAGTCGCGTCGCCCAGCCGTCCGAAGCCGGGGTCGACATGCGGACCGCCGCCGGGACCGGCCTGCTCAACGGGCACGCCCTCGACGTCGCCGACCCTATCTACGCCGGGTACGTCACGATGCTGCGCGGCCGCCCGGCCACCGCCCCCGACGAGGTGGCGCTCAGCGAGAAGGCGGTGCAGCGGCTGGGCGCCGACGTGGACGGCACCGTGACCACGGCCGACCGGTCGCGCACGTTCCGGGTCGTCGGCATCGTCGAGTTCCCGGACATGCTCCACGAACACCTCGTGTTCGCGCCCGGCGCGCTGCCGGTGGGCCGGGACTCGGACAACTACCGGGGCGAACAGCCGTGGTTTGTCACCACGCCGGGCCCCGTCACCTGGGACGAGGTGAAGCGGCTCAACGCCCTGGGCATCATGGTCCGCTCGCGCGCGGTGCTGCTGGACCCGCCCGTCATCGACGACCCGATGATGGGCGGCGGCAGCGAGCTGCCCGAGCCCGAGGAGCTGGCGCTCGGCGGGCTCGTGGCGGGCATGTGCGTGCTCGAGGTGGTGCTGCTCGCCGGGCCGGCGTTCGCGGTGGGCGCCCGGCGGCGCCAGCGCCAGCTCGCGATCGTCGCGGCGAGCGGCGGCACCGACGCCCACGTGCGGCGCATCGTGCTCGCCGACGGCGTCGTGCTCGGCCTGTTCGGCGCCGCGTGCGGCGTGGCGCTCGGCGTCCTCGTCTCCTTCGGCGGCCGGCAGTTGGCCGAGGAGTACCTGTTCGAGTCGCGGGCCGGAGGCTACCGGGTGTTCCCGCTGGCGCTCGTCGCGATCGTGGCGCTCGCCGTGATCACCGGACTGCTCGCGGCGCTGGTGCCGGCGTTCGTCGCCGCCCGCCAGCCGGTTGTCGCGGCCCTGCAGGGGCGCCGGGGGATCACCCGGTCCCGCAAGCGGTGGTTGGCGCTCGGCATCGTGATGACGGCGCTCGGCTGCGCCGTCGCCGGGTACGGCGCGTGGCACACGAACGAGAAGATCGTGCTCGGCGGGCTGATCCTCGGCGAGCTGGGCCTCGTGCTCTGCACCCCCGCGCTCGTCGGGCTCATCGCCCGCATCGGCGGCCGGTTGCCGGTCGCGCCCCGCATCGCGCTGCGCGACTCGAGCCGCAACCGGGCCTCGGCCGCCCCGGCCATCTCGGCCGTCATGGCCGCCGTGGCCGGCAGCATGGCCATGAGCGTCTTCCTGGGCAGCAGCGATGCCCAGAACAGGGCGAGCTACGCGCCGACCCTGCCGTACGGCAACGCGATGGTCACCATCGACCCGTCGTACCTGGGTAGCTCCGCCACCACCCGGGCGGTGGACACGACCGCCGTGGCGGCCGCCATGCGGACCCACCTGCCGGCGTCGGACGTGCTCACGGTGTCGTCGTTCGGCTGCGCCGAGGCGCCGACGAATCCTGGGAGCAAGCCGCTGGCCTGTGGGCACAACGCCTTCGCCGAGCTGCCGCCGGAACGTCGGTGCCCGTTCGCGACGATGGAGCGCGAACTCACGCTGGACGAGCAGAAGGTGGCGTCCCGCGACGAACGCTGTGACGGCGCGAACGGGACGTGGGCGTCCGGGAGCATGGGCACGATCGTCGCGGACGGCGCCCCGGTGGTCAGCGCTGTCACCGGTGCCACCGGCGACGACCTGGCCCGCGCGGTCGGGATGCTCAAGCGCGGCGGCGTCGTGGTCACCGACCCGAAGTTGATCAAGGATGGCGCCGCCACGGTCCTGGTGGACACCTGGCGCGAGGGCACCGACGTGACGAAGCAGCAGCGGTTCACCATCCCCGCATACGCGGTCACCGGGACCCCGGGGCTGTCGGCCCTCATCGTGTCGCCACAGTTCGCCGCGCGCACGACCGCGAAGATCGTGCCGTACGCGCTGGTCGCGGTGGGGCGCCGGGCCCCCACGGTCGCCGAGGAGGACGCGGCCGGCAGCGCGGTGCGGGAGGCGGACAGCCGGCTCTATCTCGTGGTGGAGCACGGCGCGTCGGGCAACGGGGACCCGACGCTGCTCATCCTGGCGGTCATCGCCGGGGTGGTGGCGCTCGGGGCGGCCGGGGTCGCCACCGGCCTGGCGGCCGCCGACGGCCGGGCGGACCTGTCGACCCTCGCGGCCGTGGGCGCCTCGCCGGGCCTGCGCCGGCTGCTGTCGCTGAGCCAGTCGGGCGTGATCGCCGGGTTGGGCGCGGTCCTGGGCGTCGCGGCCGGCACGGGGGTCGCGACCGCCGTGCTGTTCGCGCTGAACCGGGTGTACGCCGAACGGTGGCCCTCGCCCGCCCCGTTCCCGATCACGGTCCCGTGGGCCAACGTCGCCATTCTGGCGATCGCGATCCCGGCGGTGGCCATGCTGGGCGCGGGTCTGCTGACCCGATCCCGGCTGCCGATCGAGCGCCGGCCGGAGTAGGACGGAGCCAGGGCCGGTCCCTTTCGGGGGACCGGCCCGGTCAGTCCTCGAGCGGCGAGTTGCAGGCGGCGACGAGCGCTTCGCGGCACGCCACCGTGAGGGGGCGTAGAGCCTCCTCGCGCTGCTGCATCTCGTAGTTGTTCACCGCGCCGCCCGGCGCGGCCACCTCGGCCAGCGCCAGCACCTGGTCGAGGACGCAGGCGCGGGCGAACAGCCGGCGGGCCCGGGGCGTGTAGCCGGGCGGCAGCTCGGCGCCGTTCTCCGGGCGCCGCAGCGCGGCGAGCACGGCGGCCAGCTCGGGCTTCCACGCCGCCACGTCCAGGCGGGTGAGCTGCGCCGTCGCCGCCGCCAGCGCGGCGGACAGGGCGCCCTCGGCCTCGGCGGCGCTCGGCTCGTGCCCGGTCGGGCACGGCGCCTCGGGCAGCGGGTAGACCTGCCAGACCACGGTCTCGAACGTGTCGCCCGAGCCGGACGTGTGGGTGCGCACCTGCGGCACCAGGCCCAGCCGGCCGGCGATCACACCCTCGCCGGCGAGCAGCGCGGCGCTCGTGAACGGGCCGGGGCCGGGCAGGCCGCGCGGGTCGCCGGGGGCCGGCAGCACCAGGCGGACCTCGTTCGGGTGCAGCCGGGACAGCGCCCCGAGCCCTTCCCGCAACGGGACGTCGCACCAGGTGCCGGGAGCGTCCGCGACCAGATGCTCCTCGTCGTTGCCGACCTCGTCGGCCATGTCGTCGTACGCGACGATGCCCGCGCGCCACGCCCTGACCCAGCTGACCAGCCGGGTGGACCGGCGCGCGGCGGCGGTCGCCGTCCGTGCGGGGGACATGAACGCAAGGGTACGGCCTGCCACCTGGCCATGTCTCGTCGAGGCGACGGAACGGGGTCCGACCGGTCGGCGGTAGCGGCGTGGCGCGCCGTTGTGACACCGGCGTGGCGGACTACGGTCGGCTCCCATGGGAGCTGGGGATCGCTACGGTCAGGATGTACTCGCCGGGTCGCGGACGCCGCGACGCGCGGTGCCGGAGGTGGACGCGGACCTCGACCTCGTCGTGGAGGACCCCGACTCGGGATTCTGCGGCGCGGTGGTCGGTTTCGAGGCGGGCGCGGTGATCCTGGAGGACCGGCACGGCGGGCGGCGGGTGTTCCCGCTGCGACCGGCGGCGTTCCTGCTGGAAGGTCAGACCGTTACGTTGCGCCGCCCCGCCGTGGCGGGCGCGCCGGCGCGGCGCATGACGGCGTCGGGGTCGGTGGCGGTGCCGGGGGCGCCCGCGCGGGTGGCCCGGGCGAGCCGCATCTGGGTGGAGGGCCTGCACGACGCGGCGCTCGTGGAGCGCATCTGGGGCGACGACCTGCGCGTCGAGGGTGTCGTCGTGGAGCCGTTGTCCGGTGTGGACGATCTGCCGGACGCGGTGCGCGCGTTCGGTCCGGCGTCCGACCGGCGCCTCGGCGTGCTCGTCGACCACCTGGTGGCCGGCAGCAAGGAGGCGCGGATCGTGGCCGGGGTGACCTCGCCGCACGTGCTGGTGACCGGACACCCCTATGTGGACGTCTGGCAGGCCGTCAAGCCGGCCCGGCTGGGCATCACCGCGTGGCCGGTCGTGCCGCCGGGTCAGCCGTGGAAGGAGGGCGTGTGCGCGGCGCTTGGCGTGGCCACGCCCGCCGACATGTGGCGTCGGGTGCTCGCGTCCGTCAACGACTGGCACGATGTGGAAACGCCGCTGGTCAACGCCGTGGAACGGCTCATCGACTTCGTGACGGAATAGCCCTCACATGGCCGGCCACGGGTCGCGGGTGAACACCCAGGTGGCGATGTCGAGCGCGGCGACCGTGCCCGCGCGGCCGCGGTGCACCTTCAGGTACTCGCCGTCGTTCTCGCCGGACCGGCAGCGCCACCGGTCGGCGCCCAGCGGCGCGAACCGCCACGGCACCATCGGGGTCGGGCCCAGCGAGCGCAGCACCAGCTCGCGGGACTCGCTGTCCCAGTGCGCCTCGTACTCCTGACCCATCCACCACCAGCGGCCGCACAGCGGCTCGACGTCGTTCGGCGGGGCCGCGCCGGGGCGCCACGGCCGTGCGGGCGGCGCCGGCTCGCTGTCGAGGACCGCGTCGAGCAGGCGCAGGCCCAGCCCGCCGATGCCGCCCGGCATGCTCAGCCGGTACGCGTTGGCGAACGCCACCACACCGGTGCGGCTGGCCCGGTGCGTCACGAGGATGGCCAGGTAGCCCGGCATCGACCCGGAGTGGCCGGCGTAGACCCGCTCGCCGCGCCGCCACAGCTGCAGACCCAGGCCGTACCCGGCGGTCCAGCGCTCCGGGTCGCCGAGGACGACGGGGGAGGCCATCTCGCGCACCGTGGCGGGGGCGAGCACCTCCGGGTCGGGGCCGGCGAGGAACGCGGCCCAGCGGGCGAGGTCGGTGACGGTGGACCACAGCTGCCCGGCGGGCGCCATCGCGCCGGCGTCGTGGCGGGGCTCCTCGCGCAGCGTGCCGTGCCACGGGTGCACCACGTACCCACGGGCGAACGGCTGCGTCGCCTGGTACGTCGTGCGGGGCATGCCCAGCGGCTCCAGGAGCCGTTCCCGGACGGCCGACCACCAGTCCGTGCCGGCGACCTTCGCGGCGACGCCGCCCAGCAGCCCGTACGCGAGGTTGGAGTAGTGGTAACGGCGCAGCGGGGGCCACGCGGCCTTCTCCGGCCCCGTGCCGGCCACCAGGGACTGCAGGTCGCCGCCGACGGAGCGCTCCCACCACGCGCCGTCCGGCTCGCGCTGCGCGCCGCCCGCGTGGGCGAGCAGCTGGCGCAGCGTGACCCGGCCCAGGGCCGTGCCGGGCAGGTGCCGGTCGAGCGGCTCCTCCAGGCCGAGCTTGCCGTCGTCGCGCAGGCGCAGCAGCAGCGCGGCCGTCATCGACTTGCTGATCGACCCGATCCGGTACTGCGTGTCGGCGTCGGGCGTGGGCAGGCCGCCGGCGCCGCTCACATGCTCCAGCACCCCGTCCCGAACAACCCCAGCGACCAGGGACGGCACGCGCCCCTCGGACTGCGCGCCGGCGACTAGGTCGTCGACGCGGTGAACGGTCTGGGACTGCAGGGTCACGCCTGGCCCTCTCCCTCTTCCGGTGGCGTCCGCACATTAGCAATGTCCAGATCAGCACTTGCTGAACGGATGCTGGCCGGGCGTCCGGTTTGAACTGGCCAGTCGGCTGGCGAGGTACGGGTAGAGGGAGGTGGACACGGCATGCCACGATCGTCGTGTGCCTGTCATCTGGCTTGTCGCGGGGATCCTGCTCGCCGCTGCGGAGATCATTACCACCGACTTCGTGTTGATCATGTTGGCGGCCGGCGCGCTCGGCGCGAGCGCCGCCGCCGCGCTCGACGCGCCACCCATCGTGCAGGTGATCGTCTTCGCGGTGGTTTCCGCGTTGGGCCTGTTCACGGTGCGGCCGGCGATCAAGCGCCACATCCACCGCAACGCCGACAACACCAAGATGGGTGTTGAGGCGCTGGAGGGCACCGAGGCGACGGTGATCGAGCGGGTCACCGGCTCCGGCGGCCAGGTGAAGCTGGGTGGCGAACTGTGGTCGGCGCGCGCGTACGACGCGACGCAGGTGATGGAGGTCGGCGCCCGGGTCCGGGTCGTCGAGGTCGAGGGCGCCACGGCGCTCGTGTGGAAGGAATGATCGTGGGCGGTGGCGAGATAATCGTGTTCCTGATCGCGGCGGCGATCATCCTGCTGGTGGTGATCACGCTGGCGAAGTCGGTCCGGGTGGTTCCGCAGCAGCAGATGAACGTGGTCGAGCGCCTGGGCAAGTACCAGCGCACGCTGACGCCCGGCCTGAACATCCTGGTGCCGTACCTGGACAAGATCCGCACCAAGGTCGACATGCGCGAGCAGGTGGTGAGCTTCCCGCCGCAGCCCGTGATCACCTCGGACAACCTGGTCGTCTCGATCGACACCGTGCTCTACTTCAAGGTCGTCGACCCGGTGCGGGCCACCTACGAGATCGCCAACTTCCTGCAGGCGATCGAGCAGCTGACCGTGACGACGCTGCGTAACGTGATCGGCTCGATGGACCTGGAGAAGGCCCTGACCAGCCGCGAGGAGGTCAACCGGCACCTGTCCACGGTGCTGGACGAGACCACCGGCCGGTGGGGCGTCAAGGTCACCCGCGTCGAGATCAAGGCCATCGAGCCGCCGCCGAGCATCCGCGACTCCATGGAGAAGCAGATGCGCGCCGAGCGGGACCGCCGCGCCGCGATCCTCAACGCCGAGGGTCACAAGCAGTCGCAGATCCTCACCGCCGAGGGTGAGAAGCAGGCCGCCGTGCTGCGCGCCGAGGGCGACCGGGCCGCGCGGATCCTGCAGGCCGAGGGTCAGGCGAAGGCCATCCAGACGGTCTTCGACTCGATCCACAACGCGAACCCCGACCCGAAGGTGCTGGCGTACCAGTACCTGCAGGCGCTGCCGCAGATCGCGGCCGGGCAGGCGAACAAGGTCTGGATCGTGCCCGCCGAGCTGACCAAGGCCCTGGAGGGCATCGGCGGCGCCCTGGGCGGCCTCGCCACCGCCGGCGCGGTCTCGTCCGCCCGCCCGGTCTCGCCGGCGCCTGAGGTCGCCGAGACGGCTGCCGCTGCCGCCGCCGAGGCCGCCGCGGCTGCGCGGGAGGCGACCGCCGTGGCCGAGTCCGTGGCGCCGGTCAGTCCGCCGACCGACGAGCCGCCGACCGGCCGTTTCCCGGCCACGCCCGCCTGAGACACCTGACCGACGCCCCCACGCCCGCCCGGGCGCGGGGGCGTCGGCGTCCGCCGGAGAGAATGGGGCATGCTCGCCACGCCGATCTCCGACCCCGACGACGAGCGCCTCGGCGACTACCGGGCGTTGACCGACGTCGAGCTGAGGACCCGGTGGGAGCCACCGCACGGCCTGTTCATCGCGGAGGGCGAGCTGGTGCTGCGCCGGGCGCTGCGCGCCGGATATGCCGCCCGGTCGGTCCTCATCGACGCCAAACGGGTCGACCAGCTCGCCGATCTGCCGCTCGACGGCGCGCCGGTCTACGCGGCGTCCCAGGACGTCATGGCGGCCGTCACCGGGTTCCACGTCCATCGCGGCGTGCTCGCCAGCTTCCGGCGCAAGCCGTTGCCCCTGCTCGCCGACGTCCTCGGCCCCGCCCGCCGGATCGCCATCCTGGAAGATCTGAACAACCATACGAATCTTGGTGCGATCTTCCGAGGTGCGGCAGCGCTGGACATCGACGGCATCCTGCTGTCCCCGTCGTGCGCGGACCCGCTGTACCGGCGCAGCGTCCGGGTGAGTATGGGGGAGGTCTTCGCCATCCCCTACGCGCGCCTGGAACCGTGGCCGGCCGGGCTCGACCAGGTGCGGGTCGCCGGGTTCACGGTGATCGCGATGACGCCGGCCCCCGACTGCGTACCCATCAACGAACTTGACGCGACGGCGCGCAAGCGGCCGGCGCTGCTGTTCGGCGCCGAAGGGGCGGGCCTGAGCCGGGCCGCGATGACCGCCGCGGACGTCCGTGTGGTGATCCCGATGCATCGCGGCGTCGACTCGCTGAACGTCGCCGCGTCGGCCGCGGTCGCCTTCTGGGAGCTCACCCGCGACGGCGTGTGACCGTCCCGGGTCTTTGCTGCCGGCTGGGCGTTGCGAGCGGTTTGCCCCTAAAGTTGGGCGCTGACTGTGACGGCTGACATGCCCAGCTCTGCGGCATTTGTCACTGGAAAGTTGCCCCAGGTCACAGGCAGAATTGGGGCTCCCCGGGACGGTCCCCCGTCGAGGTAACAGTTTTGTTTCTCGCCTCAGGTCCCTTGACAGAGACGCCCGTCACGGAGGATGTTTGCTCCGAAACAGTTAAGACTCTTATCTGAAAGGTGAGTTAAGAGTTCCCCCGGGAACCCCTGACTCCCCGACATGGCGCAAACCCCCACGGCACGTGGTTACACGGCCGGGGCGACGACAACATCCAAAGGAGGATGGCGTGAGGCGAAAGGTCGCGATCGCGGCGGTTCTCGCTGCGACGCTCTTCGGTGCGGCCGCGTGCGGCGGCGACGACAAGGGCGGCGAGTCCACCAAGAACCCCCTCGACGGCAAGGGCACGACCATCAAGGTCTGGCTCATGGTCGACGCGCAGTCGGGCTGGCAGAACGTCGTCGACGACGCCACCGCCCGCTACAAGGCCGCCACCGGCGGCGACGTCAAGGTCGAGTACCAGCAGTGGGGCACCGTCCTCACCAACCTCGACACCGCGCTCGCGTCGAGCGACGTGCCGGACGTGGTCGAGCTGGGCAACACCCAGATGTCGAAGTACGTCTTCGACGGCGCCTTCGCCGAGCTGGACAAGTCGAAGTTCGAGAACTCGGCGAACTGGCTCACCGGCCTCTCCGGCGCCTGCGAGTACGAGGGCAAGAGCTACTGCGCGCCGTACTACGCCGGCGCCCGGGTGCTGATCTACCGCACGGACCTGTTCGAGAAGTCGGGCCTCAAGGCCCCGACGACGTACGACGAGCTCCTCGCGGCGGCTGAGAAGCTGAAGACCGACAACGCGTCCGACAAGAACTTCGCGCCGTTCTACATGGCCGGCGCCAACTGGTACGCGGCCATGTCGTGGGTCTACAACGAGGGCGGCGCGATCGCCAAGAACGACGGCGGCAAGTGGACGGGCACGCTGTCCAGCCCGGAGGCGCAGGCCGGCCTCACCAAGTGGGCCGACCTGGTCAAGAAGTACTCGAAGGGTGACGTCACCAAGGACGAGGCCGACCAGGACGCGATCTTCGCGCAGGGTCACGCGGCCATGCTGTACGGCAACGGCTGGGAGCTCGGCGCGGTGCAGCAGCAGCGCAAGGACCCCAACGACGCCAACTCGCCGCTGGTGGACACCGCCGTCAAGGGCAAGGTCGCCGCGGTGGCGCTGCCCGGCGCGACCGCCGGCAAGGGCATCCCGAGCTTCCTCGGCGGTTCCGACCTCGCGGTCACCGAGAAGAGCAAGCAGAAGGAGCTCGCCAAGGAGTGGCTGAAGTACTTCACCGACTCCACCGCGAACAAGGGCCTGATCGCCAAGGGCGCCCTGCCCAACGCGACCAACCTGATGGACGAGGTCATCGCGACCAAGCCCGACAACGCCGCCGCGGCCAACGCCGCCAAGTCCAGCTGGTTCGTGCCGGTCGCCCCGCACTGGGCCGACGTCGAGCAGCAGGGCGTGCTGGTGCAGATGCTGCGGGACATCGTGACCGGTAAGGCCACGATCGCCGACGCCACCAAGGCGGCGGACGAGAAGATCACCGCGGCGCTCAACCAGAGCTGACCACTGCGGTAACGGATCAACCCGCGTAGCGTCCGGCGGGTGGCGGCAACGCCGCCGCCCGCCGGGCCACGCACACTCTTCCCGGCGGTAAGGGGAAACAAGCGATGGAGAACCTTGTGGTCAGCGGCCCCACGGGTACGGACGTGGTGGCACCTGCCGGCGGCTCAGCCGCCCTCGGCGGTGCCGACGCCGGCGCGGGCCTCATCGACGGCGAACCGGCCACCCCCCGGCGCCGCCGGCTCTTCTCGAGCGAGCAGGCGACCCCGTACCTGCTCATCGCCCCGGCGGTCGTGGCGCTGGTCGCGCTGCTGGGCTACCCGCTCTTCCGCGTGGTGGTGCTGTCGTTCCAGGACATGCGGCACCGGCAGCTCATCCGCGGCGAGGACCCCGCGTGGATCGGGTTCGACAACTACACCAAGATCTTCCAGGACACCGAGTTCTGGGCCGTGGTGACGCGCACCGTCGTGTTCACCGCCGTCGCCGTCGTCGTGTCCGTACTGCTGGGCCTGGTTGTCGCGCTGCTCATGCGCCGGGTGGCCAGGCCCGTGCGTACCGCCATGGTGGTGGCCATGATGCTGGCCTGGGCGATGCCCGGCCTCGTCTCCTCGCAGGTGTTCCTCTGGCTCGTCGACGCGAACTTCGGCGTCGTCAACTGGATGATCGACCAGATCCCCGGCGTGGATTTCCACAACCACAGCTGGTTCGCCGACCCCAAGCAGGGCTGGATCGTCATCGCCGGCATCGTCGTGTGGGGCGCGCTGCCGTTCCTCGCGGTCACCCTGTTCGCCGGCATGTCGCAGGTGCCCAAGGAGCTGACCGAGGCGGCCACCGTGGACGGCGCCAACCCGTGGCAGGTGTTCCGCGCGGTGACGCTGCCGGTGCTGCGCCCGCTGCTCGGCATCGTGACCACCCTGTCGGTCATCTGGGACTTCCAGGTCTTCACCCAGATCTGGGTGGTGCGCAACGGCAAGCCCGAGCTCTCGTTCCAGACGCTGAGCACCTACTCGTACCTCACCGCGTTCGGTCAGTCGAAGTACAGCGTCGGCTCCGCGATCGCGGTGATCACCGTGCTCCTCATGCTCGGCGTGATGATCTTTTACGTCCGGCAGATGTTCAAGATCGGAGAGCAGGACTGATGGCGGTTATCACGAGCGCGTCCTCCCCGCGCCGGTCCCGTGGTCGGCGCGGTGACGACATGGGCAACCAGGTCGTCGGCCGTACCCGCATCGGCGGCTTCTTCGCCAACACCGCCGGCATCATCGTCGCGGTGGTCATGATCTTCCCGGCGTACTGGATGATCAATACGGCGTTCAAGCCGGCGAACGAGATCCTGACGTTCGAGCCGCACTTCTTCCCGCAGCACCCGACACTGGACAACATCAAGTCCGCGTTGAACGCGCCGAACTTCCTGCTCGACCTGCGCAACGGCCTCATCATCACGCTGCTGGCCACCGCCTCGGCCATCGTCGTCGGCTTCCTCGGCGCGCTCGCCATCGCGCGGTTCAGGTTCTACGGCCGCAAGGCGCTCATCGTCGTCATCCTGATGGTGCAGATGGTGCCGTTCATCGCCCTGCTCATCCCGGTCTTCCTGCTGCTCAACGCCATCGAGCTGACCAACACGATCGTCGGCATCACCACGCTGTACATGGTGCTGTTCCTGCCGTACACCGTCTGGACGCTGCGCGGCTTCATCGCGAACATCCCGCGCGAGCTCGACGAGGCGGCGCTGGTCGACGGCTGCACCCGCTGGCAGACGTTCTACCGGGTGATCCTGCCGCTGACCGGGCCGGGCCTGGTCGCCACCTCCATCTACGGCTTCATCCAGGCGTGGAACGAGTTCATCATCATCCAGACGGTGAACCGGCCCGACCACCAGAACCTGATGGCGTGGCTCGTTTCGAACCAGACCTCGCGGGGCACGTTCTGGGGGCCGATGATGGCCTCCGCGCTGATCACGTCGATCCCCGTGGTGGTCTTCTTCCTGGTGATCCAGCGCAACATCGCCGCCGGCCTGACGGCCGGCGCGGTGAAGGGCTAGCGGAGCGGCTCCCGGGTGCGGCGGCGCCAACGCCGTCGCTGTCGCACCAGGGTCACCCGCACGCGCCGCGTCCCGCGCCGCCTCACGCCGACCCTTCCCGCCCGCACGCGGCGCGTCCCGCGCCGACCCTTCCCGCTCCGCGCCCCTCCAGCGCCGCGCGCATCGCGCCTCTCGCGCTGGCGCTTCTGCGCGACAAAGGGTTCCGCAGTGAGGCGGCGACGGCGGCTACACGTGCCGCCAAGGGGCGCATTCGGCGGGGTCTGGGGGCGGATCCACCGCCAAGGGTCGCTCGTGGTTGGCGTTGACCTTGTGCGGGGCGGCGATGGTTCACCGCGGTCGACACATGTGAACAAGTAGCGGGGCCGGACAACCGCAGGCGACCAGACGTGCACAGTTTGCGGGGTTCGGCGTCGGTCGACCCCGCCATCTGTGCACATGTGGCGGGGCTTCCCGCCTGGCACTCCGCCAGATGCGCACAGTTGGCGGGCCCCGGCACCTCCGAGTTCGCCAGATGCTCACATGTGGCGGGGCGCACCCTCCGTAGGCCCGCCACATGTGAACATCTGGCGGGGCGCACCCTCCGTAGGCCCGCCACATGTGAACATCTGGCGGGGCGGCGCGGGGGCCTTCGTCACATGTGCACTTCTGGCGGGGCGGGCGCGTGGAGCGTTGGCCGCACGTGTGTATTTCTGGCGGCGTCGGGCACCCGCCGCACCCCCTCGTCACGAAGCTTGCGGGTTTCGCGGCCAGGGCGGCCGGTCGAAAACGCTTAACCCGCAGGTTCGGTGGTTTCGCGACCGTGGCCCGCGCGATGTCGTACCCGCAGGTGAGAATGCGGGGGTGCTGGTCGCGGCGGTAGTGACGGACGGCGGCCGGGGGCGGCTGCGGGTGCTGCGCGAGGACGGCCGGCCCGAACAACCTGCCGAAGCTGTCGATGATCTCGTCGCCGAGATCGGGCGCCGTGACGGCGAAGGGGTGCGGTGGTTGTGGGGGAGCACCGCGGAGGTCTATCCCGCGCTGCTCGCGAACGGGCGGCGGGTCGGGCGATGCCACGACGCGGAGCTGACCGAGGCCCTGCTGCTGGGTTACGACGGGCGGTGGGGCGAGCCGCGTAGCGTGGCCGCCAGCTGGGCGCGACGCCATGGCCGCCCCGTCCCGCCGGACCCGGTCCCGGACGCACCGGTCGGCGCGGGCGGGGCCGGTGACCAGGTCGCGCTGTTCGAGACCCCGAAGCAGGCGCCCATGATCGACGCCGACCCGCTGGACGCGCTCGTCGAGACCTACGCCGCGCAGCACGCCGCGATCGCGGCGCGGCCGGAGCCGGGGCGGTTCCGGCTGCTCGTGGCGGCGGAGAACGCCGGGGCGCTGATCGCCGCCGAGATGGGGCACGTGGGGCTGCCCTGGAGCGGGCGCGCCCACGACGACGTGCTGCGCGAGCTGCTCGGCGACCCGCCGTCCATCGCGGGGGCGCCGCCGAGCCGGCTGGTCGAGCTGACCACCACCCTGCGGGAGCTCTTCCACGATCCGCGCCTGCACCCGGAGTCCCCCGCCGAGGTGCTGCGCGCCTTCTCCCGCGCGGGTATCGTCCTGCCGTCGACCCGGGCGTGGGTCCTGAAGAGCGTGGACCATCCGGCCGTGGCGCCGTTGCTGGAGTTCAAGGAGCTGTACCGGATCTGGACCGCGCACGGCTGGTCGTGGCGCGCCACGTGGGTGCGCGACGGGCGCTTCCACCCGGAGTACGTGCCGGCGGGCGTCGTGTCCGGCCGCTGGGCCACCCGGGGCGGCGGTGCGCTGCAGATCCCGAAGGCGGTGCGCCGCGCGGTCGTGGCCGACCCGGGCTGGGCGTTCGTGGTGGCCGACGCGGGCCAGCTGGAGCCCCGGGTGCTCGCCGCCATGGCGGGCGACAACGGCCTGGCCCGTGCCGGCGCGGGCGGCGACCTCTACGCGGCGCTGGCCGCCGAGGCGTTCGCGACCGACCGCGCGCAGGCCAAGCTCGCGCTGCTCGGCGCCATGTACGGGCAGACGGGCGGCAACGCCGTGCCCGCCCTGGCCGCGCTGCGCCAACGCTTCCCGGTCGCCTGGGACTATGTCGAGCGCGCCGCGCGCGCCGGCGAGGCGGGCGGCCTGGTCCGCTCCTGGCTGGGCCGCACCTGCCCGCCGCCCGGCCCGGAGGAGCGCACCCCGGCCCGGGAGCGGGCCCGGGGCCGGTTCACCCGCAACTTCGTCATCCAGGCGACGGCCGCCGAGTGGGCGCTGACCCTGCTCGCCCTGGTCCGCACCGCGTTGCCGGCAGACGCCGAGCTGGTCTTCTTCCAGCACGACGAGGTGATCGTGCACTGCCCACGCGAGCACGCCGCCGCGACCGCGGACGCGCTGCGCGAGGCGGCCGAACGCGCCAGCCGCCTGCTGTTCGGCGCGACCCCGGTGCGCTTCCCGCTCGGCGTCGCGATCGTCGACTGCTACGCCGACGCGAAGTGACGGCCGTTGAAGAAGTCCGCCATGGCCTCGGTGTGGGTGGGGAACGCCAGCTCCCGGGCCGCGGTGAGGACGACCCACTCGGTCGCCTCCTCGGTGGGCGCGGACTCCGGCAGCCCGTCGGCTGGCCGGGTCGGCAGCAGGCCGAAGACCAGCAGCGAGCGGCCGTTGAACGAGCTGTGCACCGCGAACAGCGTCACGTCGGCGGCGGACGCCTCGAGCCCGGTCTCCTCCAGCAGCTCGCGCACCGCGGCCTCCTGCCACGACTCGCCCGTCTCGATGAACCCGCCGGGCAGGGCCAGCTCGCCGCGGAACGGCTCGATGTCGCGGCGCACCGCGACGACACCGGTCGTGCCGTCGGGATAACTGACCGGCTGCAGGACCACGGCCACCGGCAGGGGATTGCTCCACGTGGTCTCGCCGCAGCCGGCGCAGACGCGTGGCCAGGGCGAATCGACGACGTACGGGTGGCCACAGTACGAGCAGTGCGAGTGCTGCATCCAGCAACCGTAGCGGTCTCCACCGGACGGATGGAAATGATCCGCTTCGGCGACTACTCTGCTGAAAGGCTGATCCGGGATGTGTCCTCAACATGGGAGTGCCGAAGCTGAGCGTGGCAGGTCTGGTGCTCGCCGCGGGCGGTGGGAAGCGCTACGGCGGGCCCAAAGCGCTGGTCCGACGGGACGGTGAGCTGCTCGTGGAACGGGCGGTGGCCACCGCCCGCGAGGCAGGCTGCGCTCCGATCATCGTGGTGCTCGGGGCGTCGTCGGCCGAGGTGCGCGCGGAGGCGAAGCTCGGCGACGCGACCATAGTGGACAACGAGGGCTGGAAGTCGGGCATGGCGTCGTCGCTCAAGACGGGCCTGACCGCGCTCGCCGGCACCGACGCCCAGGCCGTCGTGGTGCTGCTGGTGGACACGCCCGGCGTCACCGCGGAGGCGGTGCGCCGCGTCAGCGCGAAGGCGGGCCCCGACGCCCTGGTCACCGCGACGTACGGCAACCGGCGCGGTCACCCCGTGCTGCTGGGCCGCGACCACTGGGCGGGCGTGGCGACCCTCGCGACGGCCGATGTCGGCGCCCGGGCTTACCTGACGGCCCGCGCCGCCGAGGTGGTCGCCGTGGCGTGCGAGGACTGCTCCGACGACACTGACCTGGACGTTCCCGAGCCCAGCTGATCACCCCTGGCGCGAATGTCCCATCAAGGGTCATAGTTGGCGCGTGCGCGACGTTCTCGACGAGCTCCTCTCCTGGTGGAAAACCGACCAACCGGTCGGCATGGCCACGGTCGTCGCGACCTGGCGCAGCTCGCCCCGCCCGTCCGGCGCGACGATGCTGGTGGGCCCGGACGGCACGGCCGTGGGCAGCGTGTCGGGCGGGTGCGTGGAGGGCGCGGTCTACGAGCTCTGCCAGGACGTGAAGGACACGGGCGAGCCGGTCCTGCAGCGCTACGGCATCAGCGACGACGACGCCTTCACGATCGGCCTGACCTGCGGCGGCATCATCGACCTGTTCGTCGAGAAGGTGGACCGCACCACGTTCCCGGAGCTGGGCGACGTCGCGGCCTCGATCAGCGCGGCGGAGCCGGTCGCGGTCGTGACCTGCGTCGACGGCCCAGCGGACCGGCGGGGGCGGCGCCTGATCGTGTGGCCGGACCGCCGCGCCGGCTCGCTGGGCCACGACCGCCTCGACGACGCGGCCACCGACGACGTGCGCGGCCTGCTCGCGGGCGGGCGCACCGGCCCGCTGCGCTACGGCCACGACGGCGAGCGGCGCGGCGACGACCTGCTGCTGTTCGTCAGCGCGTACGCGCCGCGGCCGCGGCTGATCGTGTTCGGCGCGATCGACTTCGCGGCCGCCGTGGCGAAGGCGGGCGCGTTCCTCGGCTACCACGTGACGGTCTGCGATGCCCGGCCCGTGTTCGCGACCCGCAAGCGGTTCCCCGACGCGGACGAGGTGATCGTCGACTGGCCGCACCGCTACCTCGCCAGGGAGGTCGCCGGACAACGGGTCGACGAGCGGACGGCGATCTGTGTCCTCACGCACGACCCGAAGTTCGACGTCCCGGTGCTGGAGGTCGCCCTGGCCCAGCCGGTGGCGTTCGTGGGGGCGATGGGGTCGCGGCGCACCCACGACGACCGGATGGCCCGGCTGCGCGCGGCCGGCGTGCCCGAGGAGCAGCTGGTCCGGCTGGCCTCGCCGATCGGCCTGGACCTGGGCGCCCGCACCCCGGAGGAGACCGCGATCAGTATCGCGGCCGAGATCATCTCGACGCGCTGGGGCGGCAAGGGCGCCCGCCTGTCCGATCTGGACGGCCGGATCCACCATGATCTCGTGTCGGACGATGTGGGCGGGCTCACCGTAAATTCGTAAGGCTGATTAAGGGGTCCGTAGCTTACCGTCGAACCATGCGTGCCCCGAACCGCTGGCCGGTCGCGAGCCTCGCCGTGCTGACCGCCGCGGTGCTGCTGTCCGTCACCACCGAACTGCTCCCCACCGGCCTGCTCCCATCCATGAGCCGCGACCTCGACGTCTCGGCGGGTCGCCTCGGCCTGCTCGTCACCGGGTACGCCCTGATGGTGGCCCTGTTCGCGGCCCCGCTGGGCCTGCTCACGGGCCGGATCCCGCGCCGGCGTCTGCTGGCCGGCGCCGTGCTCGCCTACGCCGTGAGCAACGTGATCGTCGCCGTCGCGCCGAACTACCCCGTCGCGGCCGCCGGCCGCCTGCTCGGCGGCCTCACCCACGGCGCCTTCTGGGCGATGCTGGCGGGTTACGCGTCGCGGCTGGTGAGCCCCGACCGGGTCGGCCGGACCGTGGCGATCGTCTCCGGCGGTGGGACGGCGTCGGTGCTGCTCGCCGTCCCGGCCGGCACCGCGCTGGGCGTGGCCACGAACTGGCGCGTCGCTTTCGTCGTACTCGCCGGGGTTTCTGTGTTGTTGCTGGTGGCGGTGTTGCGCGTGCTGCCCGAGCTGCCCGGCACCGCCAGCGTGAACCCCGTGCCGTTGCGGCAGGTGTTCCGCCTACCCGGATTGCGGCCGATCATGTTCAGCACGGCCGTGACCGTGCTCGGGTACTTCGCCTTCTCCACGTACATCGCGGTGTTCCTGCTGAACGCGGGCCTGGATGAGGGGCAGATCGCGCTGGCGCTGTTCGGCGGCGGCGTGTTCGGCGCGGTCGGCCTCGTGCTCGGCGGCATCTTCGTCGACCGGCACCTGCGGTCCTCGCTGATCGTGTCCATCGGCGGCATGGCGCTGGCTATGGCGATCGGCGCGGTCGGGCGCTCGTCGACGGTCGCCGCGCTGGCCGCGGTGGCCCTGGCCAGCGTCGCCATGGGCGCCGTCCCGGCCCTGCTGCAGACCGTGACGCTGCGCGCGGCCCCCGGCGCGGGCGACCCGGCCTCGGCGCTGAACGCCTCGGCCTTCAACGTCGGCATCGGCGGCGGCGCCCTGCTCGGCGCGGTCGTGACCGACACGTGGGGCGCGGCCGGCCTGCCGCTGGTCGCGGCGGTCCTGACCGGCGCGGGCGCGGTCGCCGTCGTCCTACTCAAGGTCGGCGCGCCCCAGCTCCGCGTCGCGGAGACTCCCGTGGGTACGCCCACGGAGCGTCCCGTCGTGGCCACCCCGGAGACGCTCGCCGCCTGAGGGGTCAGCCGTTGTTGACGAAGATGGCCCGGACCTCGGCGTAGTCACCGGTCCCCGGGACGGCGCCGACGGCGAGTATCCGTTGGGCCCTGCTGTTCGCCGGCACCGCTTCCCACGCGTTGAAGGCGCCGCCCTCGAAGTCGGTGGTGCTGCAGGCCGGGCCGCCCTCGTACAACGACGCTGTCAGGCGTGCGTCCACCGTCCCCGGCGCACGCGTGCGCCGGATGAACACGCCGAAGTCGACCCGGACGTCCCCGGCCGAACAGGCGAACGACTGGAAACCCATGGCGTTCATGCCCTGGCCCACCCGCATCGGGATGTTGAATGTCTCGTCCTTGGGCGTGCCGAGGCCCTTGTCGACGATGTGCACCGTCACGGCGACCGCGACCGTGGTGACCGGGATCGCCGGCGGGGTCGGGGCGACGGTGAGGACCGCGGCGGCAGCGGCCGACATCAGGTTGTGCATGTCCCCACCCTGCTCACCGGGCCGAACGAGCGTGGCATCGACACGCCGGTCAGGCGAAATCGGCGCCCACCAGCGCCAGCGCGCGGTCGAGGTGTCTCGCCAGGGTGTCCGACTCGGGGTGCTCCAGCCAGTACTGCACGGCGACGCGGGCGCAGGTGAGGAACGAGGCGGCCATGAGGCGCGCGGCGAACGGGTCGTCGGTGCGGGTCGCCAGCTCGGCCGCGAGGTCGGCCTCGAACTGGGCGTGCAGGGCCATCTGCGCCGCGAGCAACGTGGGGTGCTTGCGGATCATCCGCCAGCGGGTGATGCCCTCCGGGTCGACCGTGACCATGGCCTCGTACATGGCCGGCCCGCTGGCCCGCAGCGCCGGCCAGGCCCGCTCGTCGACGGGGCGGGCGCGCAGGGCGCCGAGGAGCTGGCTGACCGAGCGTCGGTAGCCGTAGAGGAGGGCGTCCTCCTTGTTGGCGAAGTAGTTGGAGAACGTGCGCCGGGAGACGTTCGCCGCCTCGGCGATCGCCTCGACCGTGACGTGCTCCAGGCCGTGCTCCAGCACCAGGCGCATAGCGGCCTGGTGCAGCGCCTCGCTGGTCGCGGCCTTCTTGCGGTCGCGCAACGTCGGGACGGTCTCCACGGGCAGTCACGATAGTGCCTGCGGTGCCGTCCTGTCCGGTAATCTAGTGCACACTGCGAAACTTTGCCGAGTGCGCAGATTGTGCCGGGCTGGTGGGCGCCGGAAAGTCGTCGTGGTGCCCTGACCTCGGCCTTCTCAAAAGCGAGAAATATTCGTACGATCCCGGGCGTGCCCGAGCTCCCCAACGTCGTCCTCTGGTCGATCCCGGCCTTCGTGCTGCTCACCGCGCTGGAGGCGATCTCGTACCGGCTCCACCCGGACGACGACGAGGTGGGCTACGGCGGCAGGGACACCGCCACCAGCCTGTCGATGGGGCTGGGCAGCCTCGTCTTCGACATGCTCTGGGGCCTGCTGCCCGCCCTCGTCTACGCGGGCCTGTACGCGGTCACGCCGCTGCGCATTCCGGTCGTCTGGTGGGCGCTGCTCGCGTGCCTCCTGGCGCAGGACTTCCTGTACTACTGGTCGCACCGCACCCACCACCGGGTCCGGCTGCTGTGGGCCTCGCACGTCGTGCACCACTCCAGCCAGCGGTTCAACCTCTCCACCGCGCTGCGCCAGCCGTGGACCGGCTTCACCAGCTGGCTGTTCTACCTGCCGATGATCGCGCTGGGCGTGCACCCCGTCGCGCTCGCGTTCTGCCAGTCGGTGAACCTCGTGTACCAGTTCTGGATCCACACCGAGCGGGTCGGCAGGCTGCCGCGCCCGTTCGAGTTCGCCCTGAACACGCCCTCGCACCACCGGGTGCACCACGCCTCGCAGGGCGGCTACCTGGACCGCAACTTCGGTGGCATCCTGATCATCTGGGACCGGATGTTCGGCACGTTCGCTCCCGAGGTCGCGCGGCCGGTCTACGGGCTCACGAAGAACATCTCCACGTACAACCCGGTGCGGGTGGCCGTCCACGAGTACGCGTCGATCGCGCGGGACGTGCGCGACGCGAAGGGCTGGCGGGCGCGGCTGCTGTCCGTGGTCGCGCCGCCCGGCTTTACGGAAAAGGACGTCTGACCCATGCGTGACCGCCTGTCCCGGGCCCTGCTCGTGCTGTTCTGCGCGGTCTCGGCCACGCACCTGGTCGCCCTCGCGGCGTCGATCGGCTGGCTCGACCTCGTCACCAAGACGCTGCTCATGCCGAGCCTCGCCGGCTGGGCGGCCACCCGCCGCGCGCCCGGCCTGCTCGTGGCCGGCCTGCTCCTGTCGTGGCTGGGCGACGTCGCCCTGCAGTTCGACGGCCTGTTCATCCTGGGCATGGGGTTCTTCGCCGCCGCGCACGTCTGCTACGTCACCCTGTTCGTCCGCCGGGGCGCTGCCGCCGTGATGCGCGGGCGGTGGGGTTTCGTCGCGGCGTACTGCGTGGTGTGGTTGGGCCTCGTCGCGGTGATGTGGTCGGGCCTCGGCGACCTGCGGGTCGCCGTCGCGCTCTACTCGTTGCTACTCACCGCGACGGCGACCCTCTCGGTCGGCCTCGGGCCGGTCGTCGGCCTGGGCGGTGCGCTGTTCTTCGTCTCCGACGCGCTGCTCGCGCTGCGGTTGGCTGACCTGCCCCGCCCGCCCGGCGCGGATCTGCTGGTGATGATCACTTATCTGGCCGCGCAGTGGCTCATCGCCGATGGCGTGACGGCGTCGCGACCGGCCCTGCCCCCCACGGCTGACGATGATCGTGTAACCACTGTGGACGGATGAGGCGCGTGCGCCTAGGCTACGGTGCGTGACCGATGACAAGCCGGCGCCGCCGGGCGTAGATGCGACCCGCCCCAGCGTCGCCCGCGTTTATGACTTCTTCCTGGGCGGCAAGGACAACTTCGCCATCGACCGCGAGGTCGGCAAGATGGCCCTGAAGATCACGCCGGACGGGCCGGCGGCCGGGCAGGCCAACCGCGCGTTCCTGCGCCGGGTTGTGCGCTACCTCGTGGTCGAGGCCGGCATCCGGCAGTTCATCGACGTGGGCTCGGGCCTGCCCACCCAGGGCAACGTGCACGAGATCGCCGGCGCGTACGCGCCGGACGCCCGGGTGATCTACGTCGACAACGACCCGATGGTGCTCGCGCACGGTCGCGCCCTGCTCGACAACGCCACGACGGCCACGGTCATCCAGGCCGACGTGAAGCAGCCGCAGAGCATCCTGGAACACCCCGAGGTCACGTCCCGCATCGACTTCTCGCAGCCCGTGGGCATGTTGCTGTTCGCGATCCTGCACCACCTGAGCGACGACGAGGACCCGGCCGGCGTGGCCGCCGCGCTGTGCGCGCCGCTCGCCCCCGGCAGTTACCTCGCGATCTCGCACTTCCGCGATCCCGGCCCGGCGCACCCGGAGGCCTCCGCGAAGGCGCGCCAGGTCGAGAAGCTCTTCAACGAGACCCTGGGCACGGGCCGGTGGCGCACCCATGAGGAGCTGCTGACCTACTTCGCCGGCACCGAGCTGCTCGAGCCGGGCATCGTCCCGCTGCCCGAGTGGCGGCCGGATCCCGATGCGGCGCCGGCGGCCCAGACGGACACGTACCACACGTTCGTCGGTGGGCTGGCCCGCAAGAACTAACCTGCCCGCATGTCGTTTGCCGTCAACGCCGTCGGTCGGGTCGAGTCGTCCCTCCGCGACCGTGCCGACGCGCCCCGGCAGGGTGACGAGGGCGCGCCCGAGGCGGTCGTGGTCTTTGAGGACGCGGTGGTCGAGGCGCTGGGCGGGCTCGCGCCCGGCGCCGAGGTCCTCCTGCTGACCTGGCTCGACCGCGCCGACCGCGGGACGCTCGTCGTGCACCCACGCGGCGACCTGACCCGCCCGCCGGCCGGCGTCTTCGCGACCCGCTCGCCCGACCGCCCCAACCCCATCGGCCTGCACCGCGTCACGATCCTCGCCCTGGACGGCACCCGCATGCGCGTCAGCCGCCTGGAGGCCCTCGACGGCACCCCGGTGCTCGACGTCAAGCCGGTCCTGGACCGGATCGCCGACCGCTGACCGCCGGATCGGCGCGGCGGTTGGCGCCGGCCGTTACCCTGGATCGTCTTACCAGTGATACAGGGGGATACGCGGATGAGTCTGGCGGACGAGCTCGAGAAGCTGCGCCAGCTGCACAAGGAAGGTGCGCTCACCGCGGAGGAGTACACCCAGGCCAAGAAGCGTCTGCTGGACGGCGACGCGCCCGCCACGTCCGCCGTGCCGCCGAGGCCGGCCGCCCCGCCGGACGTCAGCCTGCGCGTCGGCCTCGATCCGAAGCTGACCAACATGGCCCAACAGGCCTCCAACCGCAACCTCGTGGGGCATGTCATCTCGGGCGTGGTCGTTCTCGTCTTCCTCTCGATCTTCGGGTTCGTGGCGTGTTCGATTTCCGACGCCGCGGATGCTTGCCCGCCGTACAGCACCTGCGACTGACGCCGTGCGCGGTGGCACTAGGCTGGCCGGATGATCTCGACCGACCGGCTCGACCTGAGCCCGTTCACGGTGGCCACGGCGACGGCCACCGTGTCCGGCGAGCGCGGCGACCTGCCGTGGGCGGACGGCTTCCCGCGCGAGGATGACCAGGACGCGGCCCGTATGTGGGTGCGTGCGCCGCACGACGTGTTCGGCAGCTGGTTCATCGCCGAGCGGGTCACCGGTGAGATCGTCGGCACGATCGGGTTCTACGGCCCGCCCGACGCCGACGGCGAGCTCATGGTGGGCTACGGCCTGGTGCCCCAGGCCCGCGGCCGCGGCTACGCGACCGAGGCGCTGCGCGCCCTCGTCGCCCACGGCCTGGCCCAGCCCGGTGTCACCCGGATCGCCGCGGACCCCGACCTCGACAACGTCGCCTCTCACAACGTCCTCCACAAGGCCGGCTTCCACCCCACCCACGCCACGGAAACCTCCCAGTGGTACGCCCTTAACCGCGTTAGGGCGCCATAGCGCTGGAATGCGAGCCCGAATTACCTACCTATGGCGCCATAACGCGATCCGGACCCGGGTGGCGTGACGGTTGTCCGGTATGTTCCGAGTAGGGATCTTCCGCGTCGGCGCGGGCAGCGGGTTGTCGGGTGGCTCCGTTATGCTGCCGCGCCATGCGGTTGTTCAAGAAGAAGGCGGCGGAGGTCGAGACGGTCGTCATCGACCCGCTGCTGGGTGACGAGACGGGCCGGCTGCTGGAGGCGGCGGTCGCCGCGCGCGACTGGCCCACGATCCGGTCGGTCCTCACGACGCCGATGACCTCGAACGACCGCCAGTGGCTCATGAGCGTCGTGCTCGACGACCCCAACCTGCAGCTCTGGATCAACGACGTCGTCGCCGCCGAGCGCGACTCGACGCTGCCGTTGCTGCTCAAGGGTTCGCGGTACATCCGCTGGGCGTGGGAGGCGCGCGGGTCCGGCGGCGCGAGCACCGTCTCCCAGGATGCCTGGAAGATCTGGTTCGACCGCCTGCGTCAGGCCGAGGACTGCCTCGACGAGGTGGTCGAGCGCGAGCCGCGCAACGCCGACGCGTGGCAGGGGCTCATCACGCTGGGCCGGGCCCGGCAGGTGGACGCCGAGGAACGGTGGCGCCGGTTCTACGGCCTCGTGGCCGCCGAGCCGACCCACTTCGGCGGCAACCGGCAGATGATGCAGGGCCTCATGCGCAAGTGGTCGGGCAGCCACGAGCAGATGTTCGAGTTCGCCCGCCAGCGCACCGCCGAGTTCCCGGGCACCGACCTGCCGTTCCTCATCGTCGAGGCGCACCTCGAGATGTGGGAGAACGACGGCCACGAGTACCTGGAGAAGCCCGAGATCGGCGACGAGATCCTCGCGGCCGCGCACCAGTCGATCTGGCACCCGGACTACCAGCGCACCCGGCGCACGCCGCTGCTGCTCAACACGTTCTGCTTCGCCTTCTGCGTCGCCGACCTGTACGGGGCGGCCGACCGCTGCTTCGGCGAGATCGGCGACAACCTCGTCACCTCGTGGCCGTGGAGCCAGCTCGCGGACGACGCGGTGACCAACTTCAAGGACATGCGCGACTACGTGCGCGACAACCTCTCTTAAGAAGGAAACGGGTCATGGCTAGGTCCATGCGTGCGGCGCTGTCCGTGCTCATGCTGGTGGGCTTCTACGTGCTCGCCCTGGGGATCATCGTCGGGCTGGGCATCCTATCGGTGCTGATGTTCCTGAACACGTCCGGCACCGCGGGGGCGGCCAAGCTCGGCTTCCTGACGATCGCGGTCGCCGTGGCGGTGGTCGTCGCCCTGTGGAAGGTGGCGAAGGCCAAGCCCGAGCCCGAGCCGGGCCTGCCGCTGAGCCCGGAGCAGGCGCCGGAGCTGTGGCACCTGGTGCGCGGGCTGGCCGCCGTGGCGCAGACGCGGGCGCCGGACGAGATCCTGCTCGTGCCCGACGTGAACGCCGCCGTGTCCGAGGACACCAGCATGCTGGGCCTCATCGGTGGACGTCGGCGGCTCTACCTCGGCATCCCGCTGCTGCAGGCCATGAACCTGGCCCAACTGCGCTCGGTGCTGGCCCACGAGCTGGGCCACTACTCGGGTCGGCACACCCAGCTCGGCGCGGTCGCCTACCGGGGCCAGACCGCGATCCTCGCCACCGTCGGCCAGCTCTCCGGCAACATCGTCGGCTGGCTGCTCAAGCAGTACGCGAAGCTGTACCTGCTGGTCGCGGCCGCGGTGAACCGGACCCAGGAGCTGGAGGCCGACGAGCTGTCCGTCCAGGTGGCCGGCCGCGCCGTCGCCCAGCACACGCTGCGCGAGCTGCCCGTCATCAGCATGGCGTGGAACTTCTACGAGGGCCGTTACATCGCCCCCGGCTGGGAGGCCGGCTACGCGCCGACCCCGGCCGACTTCTTCGGCGGGTTCGGCGGCCTGCTGCACGCCCGCACCGGCGAGCTGGACGAGCTGCGCAAGGAGCCGCCGCCGGACGAGCAGTCCCGCTGGGACTCGCACCCGTCGATCGCGGCGCGCGTCTACGCCATGGACCGCATGACCGATGTCGCGGTGCCGGTGGATACGCGCCCGGCCACCAGCCTGATCCCCAGGTTCGACCGGGCCGCCGAGGCGGTCGCCGCGAAGGCCGTCGACTTCGGCAACCGTACGCAGCTGCCGTGGGACCAGTTCACCGCCGTGGCCGTCCTCGTGCAGGAGCAGCGCCAGGCCGATCTGGTCTACCGGGCCGCCGCCCGGCTCACCGGCAGCGGCGAGGCCGGCCTGGCCACGGTCTTCGGCCTGGTGCAGGCCGGGCGCATCGGCGAACTGTCGGCCGAGTTCTTCCCGGAGGCGACCCGCCGCGAGGCGGCGAAGCTGTTCGCCGACCCGATGGAGCTGCTGCTGCGGGTCGCGGCGGTGCGCTCCAACGTGGCGTACTGGCGGCACTCGTGGACCGGCAGGCCGGAGTTCGTCCGCACCGATGGGCAGCCGCTGAACCTGCAGCCCATCGCGGCCGAGGCCGTGGCGCCCGAGTCGCTGGACCGGGCGGCCGCGCACCTTGCCGCGCTGGGCATCGACGTGGCCGCGGCCGTGCAGGTCGACAAGGTCGCCACCGCCCACGGCGGCGACATCGTCGGCGGCCTGGCCAACATGTCGGTCAACGGCAAGCCACACGACGTGCTGATCCTCGACAATGGACTGATCATGCGGCCGTGCCCGAAGAGCACGGACAACGGCAAGGACCGCCTCCTCGAGTGGGCGCGCTCCGCGCCGGTCCCGGAGCTGGCCGCGAAGAGCTGGTTCGTGCCGTTCGAGGAGGTCGCGTCGGCGAAGATCGTCAAGGTCTCGCCGATCCGGGTGGACCTCACCCTGCGCGACGGCAGCGTCGTCGCCGTGCACGAGGCGTGGACCGGCGACCGGCTCCACAAGACCAGCGCCGACGTGCTGCACGAGGCGGTCAAGCCGTTCCTGCCGGAGAACGCGGGCGTGCGTTAGGTGCTCAGCACGGCCACCGGGGCGCGTCGAGGTTGAGGTTCTTGCGCATCGAACTGAAGCCCAGCGCCCTGGTGGTCGCGCAGAACTGCGCTGGCTGCCGGTCGTACTCCACGTGCAGGATCGCCTTGCCGGCCGCGCTGAACGGGCGCAGCGACGCGCACTCGTTGAAGGCGAAGCACTCCTCGTTGACCGTGAAGTCGAAGTCGTTCACGAGCGCCGCCGCCTGCTCGACGTCGTTCTTCAGCCCGACGGCGAGGCCGCGGTCGTGCGCCAGCCTGGCCACGAACCGGTTGAACCGCAACTGGTCGGCGGCGGTGATCGGGAACCCGGTGTCGTTGACGTAGTGGTCCATCAGGTCCGGCTCGATCGCGTCGAACCCCTTGTCGCGGCACATGTCGAAGCGGGACGCGAGGATCGGGCGGATGAGGTCGAGCTGGCGGATGTCGATCCACCGCTCGCCGTCCCACCCGTTCGACCTGCCGAGGACCGACGCCGGCCATCTGCCGTAGTCGGGCCGGAAGTCCTCGGCCGCGCCCACCTCCACGTAGCAGATGACGTAGCGCCCGCGCGCCTTCAGCGACCGCACCACGGCGGCGCTGTTGTCGAACCCGTCGATGTCGTAGATGGGCACGTCGACGCTCTGGTCGACGGGCGTGGTGAGCTGCCACTGCCACGCGGCGCCGGCCGGCGGACCGCGCCGCGCCGACGCGGGCCGGT
>NZ_BAAALT010000032.1:0-9695 GCF_039528515.1 Luedemannella flava | reverse complement strand
TCACCGGCGCGGGCCCGCGGCGCGCGGCGGAGCGGTCGACCGGGCTGACCGGCATGGCCGAGATCGGCACCCGCTGCTCGGGCCAGGACGGGTGGTCCTGGTACTGCCGGGGCTGACGGTCGGGGCCGTGCGGGTCGCGGCGAGGGGCCGGGGCGGGCATGGTCGGCGCGGCCTCGAACGGCTCCCACGTGCCGTTGCGGCGGACGAGCAGGTGCTGGGTCAGGGGATTCTCGTCGCCGGCGAACAGCACCCGGTCGACGGCACGGCGCGCCTTTTCCAGCCCGGGCAGGGAGTCGGAGCCGGTCACGATGACGACATCGCGGGCGGGCACGCCGACCACGATGTCGCCGGGGACCACCTCGGCCATCCGGGCCCAGAAGCGTTCGGAAAGCAGGAGACTCGACTCGAGGCCGTCAAAGGAGAGCATCAGCGCGGGCGGCCGGCCGTGGAACTGGGCCTTGCCGGCGAGCTGCTCCAGCTGCTCGTGCGCCGCGCGACGCAAGGCCCGCGGGGTCAGGTCGAGTTTGCGCAGGTCGTCGTGCGTCACGAGGCGCTGGCCGAACGGCGGCCCGAAGGAGTAGACCACCGTGAGGTCAGCGCAGAAACCATCCCTCACGACCGCATCGGCGCGAATGTCTGCGTCTGCCGGTGCGAGCAGGGGAAAGAAAGTGGCGCGTGTCACCTGCACGAGTGCGAAACTAGCGGCTGAGTCGCGACTCCGGAACCCCCCGAATGGATCGGGTGGCAAATGTTCGATTTGTCCCGCGGCTTGTCATCCCAGAGAGGCCTTTTCTGTAACTGGACGGTAGTCTTCCGCCGAGACCTTGGCGCGCGCTCGTAGCTCAGTGGATAGAGCATCGGACTTCTAATCCGCAGGTCGCAGGTTCGAATCCTGCCGGGCGCACCACGTTGACCAGGAAACACAGCCGATAGCGGGAACTCTGACCGCCGCTGACGTGCGTCCGATGTGTCCCATGAGTCACGATGCCCGCCCCGACGAGAGGGCCGCGGCTACGGCCGCGGCCCTGTCGTGTTGGCACCATGTCCGCGCTGGCACCACCGACCTCTCCTGTCGCGGTCACCTCCGACTGCTGCGCGGCGGAGGTGACCGCTGACGCGTGAGCACCGACCGGACGGCGTCTGACCGACCGCCGAGCGCGCATCGCGCCCGCGCGGACCGGGATGTCGGGCCCGCCGGCCGCCCGCGCGCCGAACCGCAGGGCGGTCGCGCGGGCGGCGGGGTCGGCCAGGCCGCCGCGACGATGTCGTCGAACTCGCGGCGCAGCAGCTCGTCGTCGTGCAGGACCAGGTCGATGAAGCCGTCGCGGGTCTGGCGGGTGGGCGTCGTGGTCGTCATGGGAGCACCTCCCGACCCGGGTGGACGGCAACGCCGCGTCAGGCCTCGATGGTCCTGACGTCGCCCTGTGCGGTGACCTCTCGGGGGGCACCGCCGCCCGTGATGGCGATCTTGCGCGGCTTCGCCTTTTCGGCCACGGGGATACGCACCACGAGCACGCCCTGGTCGTATGTCGCGCGGATGCGGTCGGCGTCCAGTGCGTCCGACAGGAACAGCTGCCGGGCGAACACGCCGAGCGGTCGCTCACCCACCTGCATCTCGGCGCCGTCGCCGAGATCAAGCGGGCGCCGCTCGGCCCGCACGGTGAGGACGTTGCGCTCGACGTCCACCTCGATGGCGTCGTCGGCGACGCCCGGCAGATCGAAGGCGACGACGAACTCGTCCCCGGCGCGGTAGGCGTCGATCGGCATCACCGTGGGTCGCGACCAGGTGCCGGGCTGCGTCGCGCCGAACACCTGCTGGGCGAGACGGTCCAGCTCACGGAAGGGGTCGCTGCGCATCAACATGTCTGCCACCTCCTGATGTCTTCACGTCGTGTCAATGCGCTCGACTCCTGTTGTAGCATGTCATCGTCACGATGACAAGTCGAACGTCATCGTAGAGATGACAGGAGCGACGTGGTGGACCCCTCCCGTACCGGCCACGACGCGGTGGCCGCCCTGCTGACGGCGCTCACCGAACTCGACGGTGCCGGCCAGGCCGGCCCGCCCGGTCGGGCGCAGCTCCTGGCCGCCCTCGCGGCACTCCACGAGGTGCGCGCGCTGCTCGACGTCTGGGAGCCCCGCCTCATCGGCGCCGCGCGGGCAGCCGGGGTGAACTGGGCGGACATCGCCCCCGCGCTGGGTGTGGCCAGCCGGCAGGCGGCGGAACGGCGATACCTGCGCCTGCGCGAGCCGGCCCTCGACGATCACCCGACCCAGGACCGGCGGGTCCTCGCCGAACGCGACCGCCGCGCCGGTGCCCGCGCGGTCGGCGCCTGGGCCCGCGAAAACGGCGCCGATCTGCGCCAACTGGCCGGCCAGATCACCGCCCTCACCGACCTCGGCCCGGCCGCTCAACCCAGCCTCGACCGCCTGTACGAGGCGCTCGGTCGCGGCGACGTCGCGGATCTGCTCCCGCTGCTCGACGACACGCACGAACACCTCACCGGCGCACACGCGCACCTGGCCGAACAGGTGCGCGCGGTCCACGACGACACCGACCAGGTTCGCCGGACCACCGCGCGACAGCGCGCCCGCCGGCACGACCCGCCGGCCGACTAGCTGCCGGCGACCGCGGCGTCGAGCGTTTGCGCCGCGGGCTGCTGGCTCTGCGCCGTCAGGTTCAGACCGCTCGAGTCGCACACCGGGGTGGCGACGGCATGCCACGGTCAGCCCAGCGCCATCACCAGCCGGACCCGGGTCCCACCCGCTCCGGTGTCGATGTCGACCCGGTCGCAGAGGAGCCGAACCAGGAACAGACCGCGGCCGCCGATCTCCACCGGAGCCGGACGCTGCCCCGTCACCCCCGAGGGGATGCCGCCGCCGGCATCGACAATCTCCACCACGATCGCCCGCTCGCGTTCGTCACGACTGATGAAGACATCCGCCCGACCATGCGCGTGCTGGATCGCGTTGGTCACGGCCTCGTTGACCGCCAGGGTCAGTTCCTCGGTCCGTTGGGCGCTGAGGCCCGCGTCGCTCCCGACCCCTCGGAGGAGACCGCGTAGTGATTCCAGCTCCGCCGCCGTCACGTTCCGTCGCGTGATCACGGGTAGCGCGCCGCTGTCGGCGTTCACAGCTCGACCTCCCAGTTCGCTCGCTACCCCCGGGTACGCCACGACCATGTGGTACCCGTACGACCGTTGTCTAACCCACCGCCGCGCAGGCCGCCGCGACAGTCGGATAAACCAGGACGGCCTCGGAAATTCCAGTCAGATCAAGCACGGATCGCACAATCGGGGTCGGCTGTGCGATCGCCAGCGTGCCGCCGGCGCCGGAGACCGCGCGGAGGATCTTCACGATCACCCCCAACCCGGCCGAGTCGCAGAAGGCCAGTCGCCCGAGGTCGAGCACCAGGCCGCCACCGCCGGCCACCGCGACCGACGACGCCGCATCGAGCAGCGACGGCGCGGTCGTCATGTCCAGCTCACCCTCGACAACCAGCACCGACACGGATTCCGTGTCGCCGACGGACACCGCGAGCGCCATGACCACCTATCCCATCCGCACTGTTCCACGCCGACCGTGCCGCTGTGGCTGAGTGCCCGGAACCCGGCCCCTGTCCAGCCGAGCGCGAGGACCGTCACACCAGATTCCCCGCGTGACGCGATGGTAATCCTCGCCAGGTTTAGGGTGCTCACGCCGGTGGTACTGTCGGGCGGACCCGCGCGATCACGCCGCGGCAGCGCCGGAGGATCCCCCCTCATGAACGTCGGCACGACGAGCCGACTCGTCCAGGTACTGGACGAGCACGGCGACGACATCCTCAAGCAGTGGAGCGACGTCGTGGCGGCGACGACACGGGGCCGCCTCGCGGAGGCCGAGCTCACCCGCCAGCTCCGGGAGCTCTTCGACACTCTGCGCTCTGCGGCGGCCGCCGGCGGTGAGCTGACACTCGCCTCGGAAGCGGCCGCCGAGCTGCGCGGCTCGTTGACCGAATTGTCCCGCCACCGGGCACGACGCGGGTTCACCTCGACCGAGACCGCGTTGAGCGTCTTCGCGCTGAAGGACCCGCTCCGCCAGGCGCTCGGCGACTCCCCGGACGACCTGCTGGCATTCGTCGCGATCTCGCAGTTCCTGGACGAGGTCGGCCTGTTCACCTTCGAGGCGTACGCGAAGACGCGCGAGGAGCTCATCGGCGACCAGGCCGAACAGCTGCTCGAGCTCTCGACGCCCGTCATCAAGCTGTGGGAGGGCGTGGTCGCCATCCCGCTGGTCGGGACGCTGGACTCCGCGCGGGCGCAGGTGGTCATGGAGCGCCTGCTGCAGACCCTCGTCGACACCGGCTCGCCGTACGCGATCATCGACATCACCGGCGTGCCGGCCGTCGACACACAGGTCGCCCAGCACATCCTCAAGACCGTGGTGGCCGCCCGGCTCATGGGCGCCGACTGCATCATCTCGGGCATCCGCCCGCAGATCGCGCAGACCATCGTGGCGCTGGGCATCGAGTTCGGCGACATCATGACGAAGGCCAGCCTCTCGGACGCCCTGCAGCACGCGCTGCGCGCCGGCGGCTTCGAAATCACCCGACGCGCGCCGCGGCGGGCGTGATGGAGCAGATCCCGGTCCTGTCCCTGGGCGACATCCTGCTCGTGTCCATCCAGGTCGACCTGGAGGACCAGCTGGCGCTGCGGCTGCAGGAGGACCTGTCCAACCGGATCGTCGACACCGGCGCGCACGGCGTCATCATCGACATCAGCGCGCTGGACATCGTCGACTCGTTCATCGGCCGGATGCTGTCGACCATCGCCGCGATCTCGCGGGTGCTCGACGCGGAGACGGTGGTCGTCGGCATGCGCCCCGCGGTGGCCATCACCCTGGTGGAGCTGGGCCTGTCGCTCAACGGCGTCCGTACGGCGCTGAACGTCGAGCACGGCCTGCGCCTGCTCCGCGAGGCGGGGCCCGCGCTCTTCGCCGACGCCGGCGACGACGGCGAGGACGAGGCGGCAGCGGCATCCGCTGACGACGCCACCGCGCGGCGCTGACATGACCGTCATGCCGGACGGGGAACCGCAGATCCTGCCGATCCTCGCCGACGAGGACGTGGTCCGGGCCCGGCAGCTGGTCCGGACGCTGGCCGTGTCGGCCAAGCTGTCGCTCGTCGACCAGACCAAGCTCGTCACGGCCGCCAGCGAGCTGGCACGCAACACCCTGGTGTACGGCAAGGGCGGGCACATGGAGGCGACCACCCTCCGCAACGCCCGGCACCTGGGCGTCCGGCTGCACTTCGCCGACGACGGGCCCGGCATCGCCGACCTGCAGCTCGCCATGACGGACGGCTACACGAGCGGCGGCGGCCTGGGGCTCGGCCTGTCCGGCGCCCGCCGGCTCGTTGACGAGTTCGACATCGACACCGCGCCGGGCGCCGGCACCCGCATCACCATCGTCAAGTGGGCCCGATGACGGTCCTGGTCGAGGATCTCGGGTGGTGGTCGGTCTCCGAGGACGGCACGGTCGGCGCGGTGCGCCGGGCGGCGACGGCGCTGGGCGTCGAGCTGGGGCTGCCCGAGGACCGCGTCGCCGCCCTCGGCATCGTGGCCACCGAGGTGACCACCAACCTGCTCAAGCACGCCATCGACGGCGCGGTGCACCTGCGCGCCCTGCGCGACGACGGCGCGGGACGGCCGTCGGGTGTGGAGCTGGTCGCGATCGACGCGGGTCCGGGCATGGCCGACCTGACGGCATCGAGCCGCGACGGCCACTCGACGGCCGGCACGCTCGGCATCGGCCTGGGCGCCATCGGTCGGCAGGCGACGCGCCTGCGGGTCTTCTCGGAGCCGGACCGGGGCACCGTGCTCACCGCCGCCGTCTGGGCCGACGAGGCGCCCGCCGAGTCCTGGGCCGCCGGCCTGACCCGGCCGATCGCCGGGGAGTCGACCAGCGGCGACGCCTACGCCGTCCGGGTGGCGGACGGGCGCGCGCAGGCGTTCCTCGCCGACGGGCTGGGCCACGGGCCGCTCGCGTCGCGGGCCAGCGAGGCCGCCGCCGCCGCGTTCCGGGAGGCGCCGGCCGCTTCGCCGGCCGCGGTGCTGGAGTACGTGCACCGCGCGGTCGCCCATACGCGCGGCGCCGTGGCCGCCGTCGTCGACCTCGACAGCGCGGCAGGGCAGCTCACCTGCGCCTCGGTCGGCAACATTTCCGGGTGGATCGTCGGGCACGACCGGCGGCGCGGCCTCGCGGCGCAGCCCGGGTTCGTCGGCGACCGGCAGCGCCGCGCCATCCGGGAGTACACGTACCCGGTGGCCGGGGACGACGTGGTCGTCCTGCACACCGACGGGCTGACGGACCGGTGGGACCTCGCCGGCCACCCCGGGCTCCTGTTGCGCGACCCGCTCACCATCGCGGCCGCGCTGCTGCGCGAGGCCGGGCTGCGACGCGACGACGCCGGCGTCCTGGTGGCCCGGCCGACGGCGTCGGCATGAACGGGCACCCGCCACTGCTGCGCACCGTCATCAGCGTCGAGCACGACGTCTTCGCGGTGCGCCAGCACGGGCGGGAGGTGGCCGCCGCGATCGGCCTGGAGGGGCAGGACCAGATCCGGGTCGCCACCGCGCTGAGCGAGGTGGGCCGGCAGCTGCTCGCCCGGCTCGGGCCGGTGACGGTGACCTTCGAGGCGGTGACCGACCCGCACGACGCCCTCACCGTCTCGGCCAGCGCGCCCGCGCCGGCCGACCCCGACACGCTGACCAGGCTGCTCGCGGAGATCGACGGCGCTCGCCGGCTCATGGAGACGTGGAGGATCGAGGACACGCCCGATCGGGTAACAGTGGTCATGCGTCGACGACTACCAGCCGCCGCGCTGGCACTCACCGCCGCCCGGGTGGCCGCGCTCCGCAGCGACCTCAAACGGCTCCGGCCGGGCCGGCCGGTCGAGGAGTTCGTCCTGCAGAACCAGCAGCTGCTGGCCGCCCTGCAGGAGGCAGAGGCGCACCGCGACCAACTGCTGCGCCTCAACGAGGAGCTGGAGGAGACCAACCGCGGCGTTCTCGCGCTCTACAACGAGCTCTCCGCCGAGCTGGAGGAGACCAACCGGGGCGTCGTCGCGCTCTACGCCGAGCTCGACGACCGGTCGGCGAAGCTGCGCGACGCCAGCGAGGCAAAGACCCGCTTCCTGGCCAACGTGAGCCACGAGATGCGCGCGCCGGTCACGGCGATCCTGGGCCTGGTGCGGCTCATCACCGACCCGGGTTCGGACCCGCTCACCGACGAACAGCGTACCCAGCTGACGCTGATCGGCGGCTCGGCGCAGGACATGCTCAACCGCGTGAACGAGCTGCTCGACCTCGCGAAGGCGGAGTCGGGGCGGCTCGTGCCGGTGCCCGCCGAGGTGGACCTGGCGGCCGTGTTCGGCGCCCTGCGCGGCACGATGCGGTCGCTCGTCGCCCGTCCCGAGGTGGAGCTCGTCGTCGAGGAGCCGGTGGGGCTGCCGACGCTCGTCACCGACGAGGTGATGCTGACCCAGGTGCTGCGCAACCTGCTGACCAACGGCATCAAGTTCACGCTCTCCGGCGAGGTGCGCCTGGCGGCCCGCTACGCGGGCGGCGACACGCTCGACCTGGTGGTGACGGACACCGGCATCGGCATCGCCGCCGACGAGCAGCAGCGGGTGTTCGAGGAGTTCTACCAGGTCCGCGGGGACGCGCAGCAGGGCGTCATCGGCACGGGCCTGGGGTTACCCTATGCCCGCAGCCTGGTCACCCTGCTCGGCGGGGAACTGACTCTTGAGAGTACCGAGGGCGAGGGCAGCACCTTCACCGTCACTCTTCCGTTGGTCATCCCGTGACCGAGACGGGGACGGCGCTGGTCGTCGACGACACCCCCTCCAAGCGGTACGTGCTGGCGAGCTGGCTGCGTCGGGCGGGCTTCACGATCATCGAGGCGGAGACGGGCGCCGAGGCGCTGACCCGGGTCGGCAGCGAGCGGGTGGACGTGGTGATTCTGGACGTCAAGCTGCCCGATATGTCGGGGTTCGACGTCTGCGAGCGCATCAAGGGCCTGCCCGAGCACGCCGCCACCCCGGTGGTGCACGTCTCGGCCGCGGCGGTGAACGTCGTCGACCGCACCCACGGGCTGTCGCGCGGCGCCGACGCGTACCTGGTCGAGCCGATCGACCCGGACGAGCTGCTCGCCACGGTGCAGGCCGTGCTGCGCTACGCGCGGGCGCGCCAGCGCGCCGAGCGGATGGCGAGCCGGCTCGCGAAGCTGGCCCGCCTCGCCGACGGCCTGTACACCGAGACGGACCTGCGCCCGCTGCTGCGGGCCGCCGTGGTGGGCACGGCGGACATCTTCGGCAGCCCGGCGATGATCTGCACCTGCCCGGAGGACGGCCCGGGCTTCTGCGCGGCGGTCGACGGGCCGGGCGCCGAGCCCCGCGTCGTCACCTGGACGGGCGACGGCTTCGCGGTGGGCGTCGGATCGCGCCTGGCCGAACGGCCGGCGTCCGACTGGCCGGGCGTGGCCTGGCCCGGCGACGCGAAGGTGCACACGCTGGGCGTGCGGTTGCGCGCCGACCGGCCGGCCGTCTACGTCGTGGTCCCACGACAGACCACCGACGACGGCGAGCCGGTGCTCACCCAGGTCGGGCAGAGCATCGTCGCGGCCATCGAGTCCGCCCGGGCGTACACCCAGGAACATCAGCTGGCGCTGACGCTGCAGCGCAGCCTGCTGCCGCCGCGCCTGCCCGCCGTGCCCGGCTACCAGGTGGCGGTCCGCTACGTGCCGGCCAGCGACCAGGCGGAGATCGGCGGCGACTTCTACGAGTTGTGCCGCATCGACGAGCGCGTCGCGGTCGCCGTGGGCGACGTGGCCGGCCACTCCCTGCACGCCGCCACGATCATGGCCGAGCTGCGCCACGCCACCCGGGCCTACCTGGCCGAGGGCCATTCCCCGGCAGCGGTCCTGGACCGGCTCAACCAGCTCCTGCTCCGGCTGATCCCGGACGAGATGGCCACCCTGTGCCTGCTCGACCTCGACCCCGCCACGGGCGCCGCCCGCCTGGCCAACGCGGGCCATCCGCCGCCGCTCCTGATCGACGCCGACGGGGGCCGCTACCTGCGCGACCGGACGCCGCTGCTCGGGCTGCCCGGCACGACCGCGCGGGAGAGCCCGGTGACGCTGAACCCCGGCGCCCTGCTGGTCCTCTACACCGACGGGCTCATCGAGCGGCGCGGGCGCTCGCTCGATGAAGGGCTGGACGCGCTCGCCGCGGCCGCCGCGCACCTCGACGACGACCTCGAGACGTACTGCGACCGGCTACTGGCCGATGTCGGCCCGACGGAGCCCGACGACGACATCGCCATCGTCGTTCTGCGCCGTACGCACTAGACTCGGCGGCCGTGACCAGCAGCGCCGCGACCGTTACCCGACCGTGTGCCCATTGTGGACGGCCGGTCCCGCAGCGCGACGGCGCCGGACGCCCCTTCCGGTACTGCCGCGACAACGACGACGCCTGCCTGCGCGCGGCCCGCAACAGCCGGCTGCGCCAACGCAACGCGCCCGGCCTCGCCGGCCAGCTCGCCCAGGCGCAGGAGCTGGTCGAGCGGCTCGACAAGGCGGCGGAGACGCTGAGCGAGGCGCTGCACACCGAGCTGTCGCCGGCGGGCGTCGAGGCCCAACTGGCGGCGGGCCGCGCGGGC
>NZ_BAAALT010000031.1:0-32050 GCF_039528515.1 Luedemannella flava | reverse complement strand
CTCGCGGCGCGGCTCGGCGACGACGGGGGCGCGCATCGGCTCGTGGCCGCCGCGACCCGGCTCGGGGCGCGCGGGCTCGCGGCCGCGGACCACGTCGTGCGCGGGTGCGGACCGGTCGGTGCACAGGTACTGGGCCATCTCGTCGTGCGGGGTCACGACCTGGCGTGCCTTGTCGAGCTCCCACACGGCCGTGGCGGTGGCCTTGCCGGACGGCCAGGTGGCGACGATGCGCCAGGTGCCGTCGTCGCGGCGGTAGGCGTCCCAGGAGATCTTCTCGAGGTCGACGCCGTGCTGGCCGAGGCGCGCGTCGACGACCTCGGCGAGGGTGATCTTGCCGACAGTGTCGCCGACCTTCATGCGCGTGCGGCGGGCGTGCTGGGCGAGCATGGCCCGCTCCTGCAGCACCGGGCCGGCGTAGCGCAGCACGCGGTCGACCGGGACGCCGGCCACGCGGGCCACCTCGTCGGCGGTCTCGCCGGCGCGGATGCGCGCCTGGATGTCGCGGGGCGCGAGCAGCGGCGGCGCCTCCGACGGCGCGAGGGCGACCGGGGCGCCCCCACGCTCGGGGGCGAGCGCCGCGTTGACCCGCTCGTCGAGCGGCAGGGCGAGCAGGTGGCCGATCTCGTCAGCGAGAACGAGGGCGTGGCCGTCTTCGGAGAGGGCGACGAAGCGGACCTGTCGCATCGGCGTTCCTCCCTGTGATCGTCGTGCGCCTTGCGACCACGGTACGCCGGACGTCAACGCCACGCAGCAGGCCACGCCGGGAGACCTTCCGGGTGATGGCCGCGAGGACCATCACCCGGACCCGGTCGTCAGGCGGTCGCGAAGGGGAGAAGGTAGTCGATGCAGGCGGTCAGCGCCTCGGCGTCGGCCGGGTCGACGGCCGGGTAGAGGGCGATGCGCAGCTGGTTGCGGCCCAGCTTGCGGTACGGCTCGGTGTCCACAATGCCGTTGGCGCGCAGCGCCTTGGCGAGCGCGGTGGCGTCCACACTGTCCGCGAAGTCGATCGTGGCGACCACATTGGAGCGCAGCGTCGGATCCGCGACGAACGGCGACGCGAGCTCCGACCGGTCGGCCCAGCCGTAGACGGCCGCGGCGCTCTCGGCGGTGCGCTTCGCCGCCCAGGCGAGGCCGCCCTGGGCGTTCATCCAGTCGGTCTGCTCGGCGGCCAGGAAGATGGTGGCCAGCGCCGGCGTGTTGTACGTCTGCTGCAGGCGCGACTGCTCGACGGCCGTGGCCAGGTCGAGGAACGCCGGGATGAACCGGCCGGTCGCCTTGATCTCCTCGACGCGGGCGAGCGCGGCGGGCGACATGAGCGCGATCCACAGGCCACCGTCGGACGCGAAGCACTTCTGCGGGGCGAAGTAGTACACGTCGGTCTGGGTCAGGTCGACGTCGAGGCCGCCGGCCGCGGAGGTGCCGTCGTGCAGCATGAGCGCGCCCGCGTCGGCGCCCGCGACGCGGGTCACCGGGATGGCGACGCCGGTCGAGGTCTCGTTGTGCGGGGTGGCGTACGCGTCGACGCCGGCCTCGGCGTGCAGCGCCGGCGCGGTGCCGGGGTCGGCCTTGATGACGGTCGGGTCGCCCAGGAAGGGCGCGTCCTTGGCGGCCTTGGCGAACTTGGCGCCGAACTCGCCGAACGAGGCGAACTGGGCCCGGTCGCGGATGAGGCCGAACGTCGCCGCGTCCCAGAACGCCGTCGCGCCGCCGTTGCTGATGATCACCTCGTAGCCCTCGGGCGCGGAGAAGAACTCCGCCAGGCCGGTGCGCAGGCGCTCGACCTGCGACTTCACGGTCTTCTGGCGGTGGGACGTACCAAGGAAGGTGTCGGCCACGGACGCGAGGGCGGAGACCGCCTCGGGGCGCACCTTGCTGGGCCCGGCGCCGAAGCGGCCGTCGGCGGGCTTGATCTCGTCAGGGATGCGGATGTTGCTCAGGTCGGCCACGTCGGTTCCTTCTCCTGGGGCGCGGGACGGTCATGGGGTGCCGGCAGCGCTGCCACCAGGCATCCTCCCATGACCGCCCGCGATAAACGCACCCAGTATCAGTCGGTGTGGATGCTCGACCAGCCGTCCACATCCTCCGGCTTACGGGGTCCCGGACCGACATAATTCGCCGACGGGCGGACCAGACGGCCCAACTTCTTCTGCTCCAGGACGTGCGCGCTCCACCCGGCGACCCGGGCGCAGGTGAACATCGAGGTGAACATGTGCGCCGGGACCTCGGCGAAGTCCAGGACCACGGCCGACCAGAACTCCACGTTCGTGGCCAGCACCCGGTCGGGCCGGCGGGCGTGCAGCTCCTCCAGCGCGGCCTTCTCCAGCGCCTCGGCCACCTCGAAGCGGGGCGCGGCGAGCTCGCGGGCCGTGCGGCGCAGCACCCGGGCGCGCGGGTCCTCGGCCCGGTAGACCCGGTGGCCGAAGCCCATGAGCCGCTCGCCCTTGTCGAGCACGCTGCGCACGTACCCGAGCGCGTCGCCGGTGCGCTCCACCTCTTCGATCATGTAGAGCACCCGGGACGGTGCGCCGCCGTGCAGCGGCCCGGACAGGGCGCCGATGCCCGACGAGATGCAGGCCGCCACGTCCGCACCCGTGGAGGCGACGACGCGGGTGGTGAAGGTGGACGCGTTCATCCCGTGCTCGGCGGCCGACATGAAGTACGCGTCGACGGCCTTGACGTGGCGCGGGTCCGGTTCGCCCCGCCACCGCTTCATGAACCGCTCGACGACCGTCGACGCGGTGTCGATCTCCTTCTGCGGCACGGCCGGCAGGCCGAGGCCGCGGGCCGACTGCGCCACGAACGACAGCGCGGTGACCGACACGCGGGCCAGGTCCTCGCGGGCCTGCGCGTCGGAAATGTCGAGCAACGGCCCCAATCCCCAGTACGGGGCGAGCATGGCGACGGCGGACTGCACATCGACCCGGATGTCACCCGAGTGCACGGGCACGGGGAACGGCTCGGCCGCGGGCAGGCCCGGTCCGAACTTCCCGTCGACCAGCAGTCCCCACACGTTGCCGAAGGACACCTTGCCGATCAGGTCCTCGATGTCGACGCCGCGGTAACGCAGCGCGCTGCCAGCCTTGTCGGGTTCCGCGATCTCCGTCTCGAAGGCGACCACGCCCTCCAGGCCCGGCTTGAAATCGGACATCTCATCTCCCTGGACGGTGTGGGCGTCGACGGTGACGCCCATGCTCCGCCGCGGCGCATAACGTCGGATAGTTCGTTACTGCCGGGACGGCAACTGATTTATGGGCTCATCTTGCCCCGCGCGTGGTCCGGTCGCGAGCCGGCAACAGTGTGCCGCTTGCGACATCTTCCCGCGCCGTCCGGGCGTGGCGCGGCGGAACGCCGACACGCGGCGACGGTCGCGGCGGAGTTAGATGGAGCCGTGACGATGGAGATCGCCGCGATGCGGCAGGAGTACGCGCGCCACGGCCTCGCCGAGGACGAACTGGCCCCGGACTGGCTCACCCAGTTCGAGCACTGGCTCGCCGACGTGGTCGAGATCGGGCTGGTCGAGCCGAACGCCATGATCCTGGCGACGGCGGACGCCGAGGGCCGGCCGAGCGCCCGCACGGTGCTGCTCAAGGGCGTCGACGCGCGCGGCTTCACCTTCTTCACCAACTACGGCTCGCGCAAGGCGTCCGAGCTGGCGGTCAACCCGTACTCGAGCCTGGTTTTCCCGTGGTTTCCCGCGGGCCGCCAGGTGGTGGTCTGTGGCCGCGCCGAGCGGGTGAGCCGGGCCGAGTCGGAGGCGTATTTCGCGAGCCGGCCGCGCGACGCTCAGCTGGGGGCGTGGGCGAGCCCGCAGTCGCAGATCGTGCCGGACCGGGCCGAACTGGACGGGCTCCTCGACGAGGCGACGCGCCGGTTCCCCGAGGCGGTGGCCACGCCGCCGCACTGGGGCGGCCTGCGCGTGGTGCCCGAATCGGTGGAGTTCTGGCAGGGCCGCACCGGCCGCCTGCACGACCGCCTGCGTTACCGCCGGGTCGGCGACGCCTGGCTGGTGGAGCGCCTCGGGCCCTGAGTGTCACCCGGGCGCGGTACGCGTTCCCGCTCGGCAATCGGTAGGGTCGCCTGACAAATACAGTCCTTGGGCGAGTAAAGGCGGGACGACATGGGGTTCACCCCCTCCGGTGAGCAGTGGACCATCAAGGCCGATGGATATGAGGCCGTCGTGGTCGAGGTGGGCGGCGGCGTGCGGGCCCTCCGGTTGGACGGCGTCGAGATCATTGACGAGTACGCCGCGGACGAGCTTCCGCCCGGCTCCTCCGGCCAGATCCTGGCGCCCTGGCCCAACCGGATCCGGGACGGCCGCTACACGTTCGGCGGCGCCACCCACCAGCTCGGGCTGTCCGAGCCCGCCCGGCACACCGCCATCCACGGCCTGGTCAACTGGGTGCGCTGGAGCGAGCTGGAGTCCGGGCCGGACCGCGTCGTGCTCGGCTACGACCTGCCGCCGCAGCCCGGCTACCCGTGGCCGCTGCGGCTGCGCTCGGAGTGGTCGGTCAGCGCCGACGGGCTGCGCGCCGCGCACGAGGTGACCAACCTGGGCGACGAGCCGGCCCCGTTCGGCTTCTCTGTCCACCCGTACCTCAAGGTTCCCGGGGTGTCCGGGCTCGACGAGGTGCTGTTGCGGGTGCCGGGGCGCAGCCGGCTGCTCACCGACGCGCGCCTGCTGCCGATCGGCGCGGCCCGCGTCGCCGGCACGGAGTTCGACTTCACCGAGCCCCGGGTGCTCGGCAAGCTCGACCTGGACACGGCGTTCGGCGACGTGGTGCGCGGTGCCGACGGCGGCTCGGCCGTGGAGATGTCCTCGGCGGCCGGCGCCCGCGTGCGGGTCTGGGCGGACGAGCAGTTCGGCTGGTGGCAGGTGTACACGAGCGACTCACTGGGCGGCGAACGGCACCGCCGGGCCGCCGCGATCGAGCCGATGACCTGCCCGCCGGACGCGTTCCGGTCCGGCCGCGACGTGATCACGCTGGAGCCGGGGGCCACCTGGCGGGGCGCGTGGGGCGTCGACGCCCGCCTGGCCGGCTGACCAGCGCAGGATAGGGCGTATGGAGTTCCGCGATGTGGTGCGCCGGCGGCGGATGGTCCGTAACTACGACCCCGACCGTCCGGTGCCCCCGGAGATCGTCGGCCGGCTGCTCGAGCACGCCACCCGGGCCCCCTCGGCCGGCTTCTCCCAGGGCTGGGGGTTCCTGGTCCTGGAGTCGGCCGAGGACCGGGAACGGTTCTGGGCGGCGGCCACCCCGAAGACCGACGTGTGGCAGCAGTGGCTGGTCAACATGCGCACCGCGCCGCTGATCGTCGTCGCGCACAGCAACAAGAGCGTCTACCTCGACCGGTACGCCGAGCCCGACAAGGGCTGGACGGACCGCGACGAGGCGCACTGGCCCGTGCCGTACTGGGACATCGACACCGGCATGGCCAGCCTGCTCATGCTGCTCACCGCCGTCGACGAGGGCCTCGGGGCGTGCTTCTTCGGGGTGCCGCCCGAGCAGGTGGCCGAATATCGCGCGGCGTTCGGCGTACCGGCGGAATTTATGCCCATCGGGGCGGTCAGCGTGGGCTACCGGGCCGACGACCACCGGTCGAAGTCGTTGAAGCGCGGCCGCAAACCGGTCGATGAGGTCGTCCACCGGGGCCGGTGGTGACATCATCCAGCCTCGGTGGCGCGGAGTCGGTAGGCTAGCGCCGGCGGTGGTGGTGTGACCCGAGGGGAGGGTGGGCCGTGATCTTCAAAGCTGTGCAGGAAGGGCAGCCATACCCGGAGCACGGCATGACGATGAAGCAGTGGGCCGAGATCCCGCCCCGTCCGGTGCGGCTCGACCAGCTCATCACGACAAAGCGTGAGCTCGGGCTCGACCGGCTGCTGGCGGACGACTCCACCTTCTACGGCGACCTCTTCCCGCACGTCGTGCAGTGGGACGGCGGCCTCTACCTCGAGGACGGCGTGCACCGGGCGCTGCGCGCCGCGCTCCAGCAGCGCACCCAGATCCACGCGCGGGTCCTCGTGCTTTAAGTTGGGCGGCATGCCGACCCGCGTATCGCCGCTTGACCTGCTCGAACTCGACTCACTGCTGAGCGACGACGAGCGCGACATCCGCGCCGTCGTCCGCCGCCTCGTGGACTCCCGCGTCCGCCCGCACGTGGCGGGCTGGTTCGAGGAGGGCCGCGCCCCCGTGCGCGACCTGGCCCGCGACTTCGGCGCGCTGGGGCTGCTCGGCATGCACCTGACCGGTTACGGCTGCGCGGGCGCGTCCGCGGTCGCCTACGGCCTGGCCTGTCACGAACTGGAAGCCGCCGATTCCGGGGTACGCAGCCTGGTCAGCGTCCAAGGGTCCCTCGCCATGTACGCGATCTGGCGGTACGGGTCGGAGGAGCAGAAGTCTTCGTGGCTGCCGTCCATGGCCACCGGCGAGGCGATCGGGTGCTTCGGGCTGACCGAGCCGGATCACGGCTCCGACCCCGGGTCCATGTCCACCCGGGCCCGTCGCGACGGCGACGAGTGGGTCCTGCACGGCACGAAGATGTGGATCACCAACGCGCCGGTCGCGGACGTGGCCGTGATCTGGGCCCGGTCGTCCGACGACGCGGTGCTCGGCTTTGTCGTGCCGATGTCGACGCCCGGCGTCACCGCCAACGAGATCAAGCACAAACTGTCGCTGCGGGCGTCGTCCACGGGCGAGATCGTGCTGGACGAGGTGCGGTTGCCCTTGTCCGCGGCGTTGCCCGGGGCGGACGGCCTTCGCGCGCCCTTGTCGTGCCTCACTGAGGCCCGCTACGGCATCGTGTGGGGTGCGCTCGGGGCGGCGCGCGACTGCCTGGAGACGGCGATCTCCTATGCGTGTTCGCGCGAGCAGTTCGGCAAGCCCATCGCGGGGTTCCAGCTCACCCAGGCGAAGCTCGCCGACATGACGCTGGAGCTGCAGAAGGGGTACCTGCTGGCGCTGCACCTCGGCCGGCTCGCCGACCGTGGCGCGCTGCGTCCGGCGCAGGTCAGCGTCGGCAAACTGAACAGCGTGCGCGAGGCGTTGGAGATCGCCCGCCAGTGCCGCACCATCCTGGGCGCCAACGGCATCAGCCTGGAGTACCCGGTCCTGCGGCACGCCGCCAACCTGGAGAGCGTCCTGACCTACGAGGGCACCTCGGAGATCCACCAGCTGGTGATCGGCCACCACCTGACGGGCATCCCCGCCTTCGCCTAGCACGCCACGGCGGCGCCGCATATCCTGCGGCGCCCTCGCCAGATGTGCGCAGTTGGCGAGGCGTTTCGCCAAGGTGGCCGGCTGCGAGGGGAGAGCGTGGGGCGTGGGAGGGCGTCAGGCGATGACGGTGGCGCCCTCCGTCAGGCGCTGGCGGAGTCTGGTCATCTGGCGGTTGAAGGTGCGGGTGGAGAGCCAGAACTGGAAGATCATCGCCAGCTCGAAGACGAGCAGGAAACCGCCGAAGATGATGGTGACCGCCATGACCGCGTTGAGGGCGGGGCCGAGGATGAACACCGCCATCTGGAACTCGATGGCGCTGACCAGTTGGCCGCGCATGCGGTGGCGGGTGAGGAAGTCGCGCACGGCGAGCAGGCGGCCCAGCTTCGCGCGCGTGCCCGTGGAGAGCTGGCTGAACGAGTCGACCGGGCCGGCGGCGAGAGCGTCGGCCGGGGCCGCGGCGGGCTCGACCTTCTCGTTGAGCTCCTGGAGCTGGCGGCGCATCTGCTCGCGGGCCTGGGCCATGGTCTGGCCGTTGACGTAGCGGAACAGGTTCAGGAAGATCACGACCCCGCCGAGCACGATGTACGCGACGTTGTCGGTGTGGGCGTACTGGCCGCCCATGAGCGCGACCGTGCAGATCACGACGAGGAGCCGGTCGAAGATGAAGTCGAGCCAGACGCCGAAGACGGAGCCGGTGCCCATGAGCCGGGCGAGCTTGCCGTCCATGCAGTCGATCACGAAGCTCAGGTAGTACAGGCCGGCGCCGGCGAGCAGCCAGCCGTGGGTGGCCCGGGTGAAGCACGCGGCGGCGAGGCAGCCGAGGGTGAACGCCATGGCGGTCAGCCGGTTGGGGGTGATCCACGGGTGCCGCGCGGCCCAGCGGACGAGCCGCATCGCGATCGGGTCGACGAGCAGCACGGTGAACCAGGCGTCGCGCGCCTTCGACGACGCCCTGACCTGCTCCAGAGTGATGGCTTCCAGCGTGTGCTCCCAGGTGTTCACGTGCCCGTCGCTGTGGGGCCACCCTACCTGAGGTCGGTTAGGTGATCGCCGCTGTGGTTGGCGTCGCTTAGTGTCGGGCATATTCCGTACCGTGGGTGGCACACAGGGTGAGGGGAAGGTGCGCGATGGCTACCGATCAGCCAGACCGCGATGCGGTCGGCCCGACGCCGACCAGGGAGAACCCGACCGTTCCGCTCGACACGGCGCGGCCGGAGGACCGGCGGTCAGGGCGGTGGTTCCGTCGGTTCCTGGCGCTCATCGGCACCGTGGGTCTGGTGATCGCGGCGGTCCTGGGCCTCAAGATGATCGACCTGTGGCCGGACCTCAAGAACCCGTTCGCCACGGAGAAGACGGACCGCAGCGGCCCGGTGCTGCTCAAGTCGATCCAGGACCTGAGCCGCTACGTCGCGGCCGACGGCAGCTTCCAGGTGCTCATCGACCTGCAGGAGAACAACAAGTACATTCCGGACTTCCTGTTCAACGACCGCACCCTGTTCGTCGGTGCCGGCACGGTGAACGCGTACGTCGACTTCTCGACGCTCGGCGAGGGCGCGATCAAGGAGTCCGCCGACGGCAAGTCCGTTGAGATCATCCTGCCGGCGCCGCAGCTGGAGAAGCCCAACATCGACCACGACCGCAGCTACGTCTTCGACGAGAGCCGTGGCCTCGCCAACCGGGTGGGCGACCTGTTCGGCGGCGACCCCAACCGCCAGCAGCAGCTCTACCAGCTCGCCGAGGACAAGATCGCTCAGGCGGCCCGGGAGAGTGAGCTGCAGGCGCGCGCCCAGCGCAACACCGAGCAGATGCTCGTCAGCATGCTCAAGTCCCTCGGCTACGAGAACGTGAAGGTGACCTTCGCGGCGCCCTGATCGTCCGCGCCCTGCGCGCGGGTTCCGTCGAGCCCGCCGTAGGGGCGCGCGATCAACGCCTCCAGCGCCCCCCGCCAGCGCGTGATGGCCGTCGGCGTGTCCGGACCCAACAGGTACGTCCGGGTGGCCGCGCGCTCGTCCGCGAAGAGATCGCCGGCCGGCGTGCGGGCCGCGTTGACCAGGTCGGCGAGCCCGTCGAGGTCGCCGGGGGCGAGCACGTGCCCGCCGCGGGCGGCGGTGTGCCGCGCCCGGAACGCCTTCTCGGTGACGCCGTCCAGGTTGCACACCACGTACGGCTTGTCGGCGGCGAGGAAGTCCGACACCACCGCGGAGATGTCCGCGATCATCAGGTGCGTCTCGTTGAAGCACGAGTACAGGTCGGGCCAGGGGCCGGTGACGACCCGGTGCGCCCAGGAGCCGCCGCTGGCCCAGAACGCGGCGCAGCGGACCCGCTGGGCCGCCACGAGGCCCGCGACGCGCTGCTCGTCGGGCCGGCCGTGGGCGGCCGCGTGCGTGGTGTTGTCAGCCCACGGGTTGCCCAGCAGCCGCGACAGGAGCGAACCGCCCGCGGAGGCGTCGTCGAGCAGGCGGCCCAGCGAGGCGAGACGCTCCCGGGTGGCGGCCCGGACGGGCTCCTCGGCGGCCACGGTGGCGGCCCACGCGGGGCTGGTCCGCCGCGCCTCGGTGTCGCGGGCCAGTAACTCGACGATCGCCCGGTGGGCCCTGCGGGTCGCCGGGTCCAGGTAGCCGGTCAGCGGGTGTGGCTTGTAGATCACCCGGAGCTGGGGGCGCACGCCGAGCAGCGTACGCACGATGCGCGGCCCCATCGTGGCGAGCGAGCTGACCGCCAGGTCGTCGGCCCAACCCTCCCACGTGGGCGCGTACAGCACCGTGAACGGCCCGGCCGGCGGCCCGGTGTGTACGGCGTCCACCTGCGGCCGCCCGACCTCCACGATGGACTCGTCGCGGACCGCCGCGCCGGCGACCCGGTACCGGTCGCGGCCCGCCGGCCCGGCCACCCACACCTGGTCGTACGCCCTGGTGAAGGGGTTTGTGCTCGCGCTCTTGTCACTGTCGCCGTGGGCGATGAACACGTGCCGCACCCCGTTGCGGCGCAACATGTGGATGTTCTTGCCGACGTTGCCGGGGTAGAGCACGGCGCGCAGGTCGGGCAGGTCGAGGTCCATGACGTCGGGTCCGCCGGGGACGCAGACGATGGGCAGGGCGGTGGGGCCGATCTGGGTGACGTGGGGACGCTCGCGGACCAGGATCATCGCCCGGCGGCCGAGGCGGGCGAGCGTGTCGAGCCAGGTGTCCACCTGGTACGTCGTGCCGGTGCCGGGGCCGATGCTGAAGTACAGCAGCACCTCCGGGCGGTACTCCCGGATCTGGCGCAGCACCTCGGCGCGCAGCCGGCGCTCGTCCGCGAGGAACCGGTGGCGCAGCAGCTGCACGCCCGCGACGGCGGTCAGCGCGACGCCCAGCGTCAGGCTCACGGCGAAGCCGACGATTGTGGCGACCCGGGCGCCGATGGCGACGTCGAGCAGGATGCCGGCGACGGCGGGAGCGCTCAGCAGCCGCAGTTCGGGCTGCTCGGCGCCGGGCAGCCAGCGCGGTGGCGCGGCGGGCAGCCGCAGCGCGGACAGGTCCAGGTTGCGGGTGGGCAGGGGCAGCCGGCGCAGCGTGGCGAGCAGCCGCAGGGCGGCGCACGCGGCGCCGCGCAGCGCCGAGACGGCCAGCAGCAGGACGGCCACGATGACCACGGCCGTCGGCGAGTACCCGCCGTCGCGGAGCAGGAGGATGGGGACCGCGCCGTCGCGCAGCAGTTCGCGGGTGGTGGCGCCGAGGCCGGCCCGGGTCAGTTGCAGTGTCAGCCCGGGGGCCAGCCGTGGCAGCACCAGCTCGGCGGCGTACGCCCCGGCGAAGGCCAGTGCGAACAGCAGGGGAGCGGGAAGCAGGGCCGCGAGGTAGAGCAGCGGTCCCACGGCGCCGAAGGCGTACAGCCAGCGGCGCGTCGGGCGGGCGGCGACGGGTAGTGGGGTCGTCATCGGTCAAGCACCTCCGGCGCGGCGAGGGGCGCCGAGCGCGGACGTACGGACCGTTCGCCGGCATTGCCTGGGCCATCACGCTGCTTCGACGCTAGCAGCGCACGGCGGGGGCGGATGCCGGATCGTGCGGTTTGCTCAGTTCGTGGCGACGTGGGGCATCGATCACCTGGCGGGCCGCGGTGAGGAACGCCTCCGCGTACCCCTCGGCCGCGAAGTCGCCCAGGTAGTACGTCTTGACGGCGCGGCGGACGTCGGCCAGCGGGTCGGCGCCGAGCAGGTTGTCGACCACCTCGGCGACGTTCGACGCGTCCCCGCGGATGACGTACGCGCCCCTGGTCACCGGGACGGCGCTGACCAGATCACCGTTCATGTCGGTGACCGCGAACGGCTTCTCCGAGTACAGGAAGTCGGAGATGACGCTGGAGATGTCGGCGATCATCGCGTCGGCACGGTTGGCCCAGTCGACGAACTGGCCGGCCGAGGCCGCCGCGCCCCAGACGTGCCGGCGCCCGCTGACCGCCCGGTCCTCGGCGAGGATCCGCTCGAGCTCCGCCAGGTGGGCGGCGGCGCGGCTGTTCGAGCTGGTCATCGGGTGGGCCCGCAGGATCACCGTGGCGCCGCGCGCGAACAGCTCGCGTAGGATCCGCGCGCCGATCGGCAGCGAGCAGTGGTTGGTGTCGGTGAAGAGCCCGGTCCAGGTCGGCGCGTACAGGACGGTCCTGTTGCTGATCCCGGCTATCGGCGTGGTGGCGACCTCGACCGACTCGACCTGCGGCCGCCCGACGATGCGGAACTTGTCCCGCGGCATGTCGACGCCGTTGCGGGCGTACCGGTCGATCGCCGCCCGGCCCGCCACGAACAGCTCGTCGAACATCGCGTTGACCGGGTTGTAGCTCGCGGTCTTCTCGCTGTCGCCGTGCAGCAGCTGCACGTGGGTGAGCTCGTGGAACCGGACGATGTGGCCGTTGCGCACGCCGTTGTTGACGTAGAAGACGCACCTGAGGCTCGGCACGATCGCCGCCTCGATGGACGCGATGGTGGGGCAGAGAACCACGGGTCGGCCCGTGGCGGCCGCGACCGGCGCGAACGAGCGCCGGTCGCGCAGCACGATCACGAACCTGCGGTCGAGCCGCTCCAGGTAGGGCAGCCACATGAAGATCTGGTACGTGGCGTCGGGCGCCCCGTCCCAGTGCAGGTAGAACTCGGGTTGGTAGTGCTCGAGCGCCCGGGTCAGGTCACCGCGTCCGCCGTCGCGGTGCCGCTTGGTGTACAGCGAGTCCACCAGCAGCCCGGCGTAGAGGATGCCGACTCCCAGGGCGCCGACGAGCAGCACCCACGAGGGCAACGCGACGATCGCGGCCGCCGCCACCAGCACGATGAGCGCGCAGTCGGCGAGGTAGATCGTGGTGTCGTTCAGCACCCGCCGCAGCGGCCGGGCCCGCGTGCGCAGGTGCCGCGTCCGGAAGGCCGGTTCGGCGAGCCTGCCCAACCGGTTCTCCATACTGATGAAACTCATGATCAGCGCCGCCGCGACACAGAACGCCCAGTCCACCTCGTCCGGCATTCTGCGGGCGTAGGCGGCGAGCGCGCCGGCGGCGAGGATCGTGTGGCTGACGATGAACCTGCCCAGGCCCCGCGTGCCGTGCAGGGCCAGGTTCGCCGCCAGGGTGACGAGGACGAGCGTGAGGCTCAGCCACCGCCAGGACGTGCCGAGAACGATGACGAGGCTCAGGACCGCGAGCCCGTTCGCCGTGACGGGGCCGAGTGCACGCCGCATTGTCCGCCTTCTGCGCATCGGGGGAAGCACCGAACGTAACAGCGGGTCGTGGCACGCGGGCCGGAACGGGAAAGTCCCCGCCGGGCGGGTGGCTACCCGGCGGGGACCTGAACGCGGAAGCGGTCAGTTGGCGGTGGAGAACTCGTCGTTCTCGACCGACGAGCGTTGCGAGATCACGTAGGCGGGCCCGTACCCCTCGAGGGCCTCGTCCTCCTCGTCGCGCCCCTTGATGTCCATGAGGGGCTTGCTGGGGTGGGGGGTCGCGCCGCCCAGCACCTCACCCATGGTCGGCCGGTCGAGCGCGCGCCGCGCCTCCTCGATGAAGCCGTCGGCGTAGCGCGTGCTCGGGAAGTCACCGAGGTAGTACGTCTTGACCCGCTGGCGGATCTCCGCCTTCGGATCGTCGCCCAGCAGCTGTGCGATGACCTCTTCGGCGTTCGACATGTTCCGGCGCAGCTGGTAGGCGGCGCCGAAGATCCGTGCCGAGACCTCCATCTGGTCGCCCTCGTCGAGCATGTCCGTCACGGCGAACGGCTTCTCGGAGTAGAGGAAGTCGGACACGACGCTGGAGACGTCGGCGACCATGGCATCGGCCTTGTTGGCCCAGTCGACGAAATCGCCCTTCGCCGTGGCGTCGCCCCACAGGTGCTTGCGGCCGGTGGTGGCCCGGTCCTTGGCGAGCATCTTCTCCAGCTCGGCGAGCTGGGCGGCGGACCGGGCGTCGTTGGTCGTCAGCTGGTGGTGGCGCATGTACACCGTGACGTCCGGCCGGGCCAGCAGCGCCGCAATGATCTTGTGACCGACCTCGAGCGAGCAGTTCTTCGTGTCGCCGTAGGTGCCGACCCACGTGGGCGCGTACAGGACGACCTTGTTCTTCACCTGGTTGATCGGCGTGCGTACGACCTTGACCGTCTCGACCTGAGGCCGCCCCACGATGCGGAACTTCTCGGCCGGGATGTCCACGCCGTTCTGCGCGTACCGGTCGATGCCCGCCTGGCCGGCGACCCAGACCTGATCGAACATGGCGGTGATCGGGTTGGCGCTGGTCGACTTCTCGCTGTCGCCGTGCAGCAGTTGGATATGCGTGATCTCTGCGAAGCGGACAATGTGTGCGTTCCGCATGCCGTTGTTGACGTAGAAGACGGCCTTGAGACTCGGCACGGCCGCCGCGTCGATGTCCTGCAGGCTGGTTGCCAGCACCACGGGCCGGTTGGTCACCGCGGCCATCGGGTCCACGCAGTTGCGGCGGCGCACGACGATCGCGAACCGCGCGCCCACCCGCTCCAGGTACGGCAGCCACATGAGCACCTGCCGCATCGAGGCGGGCGCGGCGTCCCAGTGGATCAGGAAGTCCGGCTTGTAGCGGGTGAGACCCGCGGTGATGTCGTCGCGACCCGCCCGGCGGTGGGTCTTGGTGTAGATGGACTCCAGCACCAGCAGGCCGTGCAGCACACCCACCGCGATGACGCAGATCAGCACCGTCCAGGACTGAAGCTCGATGAGCGGCGCCACGGCGAACAGCGCGATGAGTGCGCAGTCGGCGTAGAAGACCGACGTCTGGTTGATCAGCCAGCTGGCCGGCCGGTGGGGGACGCGCAGGTGCCGGGAGTCCATGGGCAGCGAGGAGACCTTGTTGAGCACCGTCTCCATGCTGATGTAGCCCAGGGTCAGCGCCGCGGAGGCGTTGAACGCCCAGTCGACCTCGTCCGGCAGGAACCGGATGAACGCCGCGAGCACGCCCCCGGCGACCAGCGCGCGGCTGACGAGGTAGCGCCCGAGCGCGACCCCCTCGCGGTACATGACGTTGACCGCGAGGGTCGCGGCCACGAGCGCCAGCGTCACCCAGCGCCACCCCGTGCCCACCGCGACGACGAAGGCGACGACGGCGAGCAGGTTCGCTGCCACCGGGCCGAGGAACCGCTGGAAGGCTAGCTTGATCATTTCTCTCCTGCGAGGGGGGTCGGGAGACGGAATGGTTATGCCGGGGCGGTCCTAGAGACGCACGACGAGGTTCTGGCTGTCGATGTAGCGGCCGACGTCAGAGGCGAGCATATGCATCACCTCGGCGACGTGCTCCGGCTGCATGATCGTGGTCGGGTCCTCGTCGGGGGCCAGCGTCTTGCGCAGGTCGGTCGCGCAGCGCCCGGGCGAGATGCAGATGACCCGGGTGCCGAAGATGGCCAGCTCCTCGCGCATGACCTCGCTCATCGCGATGAGCGCGGCCTTCGACGACGAGTAGGTCAGCCAGCCCGACCGGCCGTTGATGCCCGCGGTGGACGCCACGTTGATCACGGTCTGGAAGGTGTTGCCGCCGCGCAGCAGCTCCTGGACGATCGTGAACGGCGCGTACAGGTTGACGGCGATGGTCGTCTCGAAGTCGCTGAACGCGATCTGCTGGATCGACATCGGGGCGGTGAAGCCCGCGTTGTTGATCAGGATGTCGACCCGGCCGACGTGGTGCAGGACGTCCTTGACCATGCCGACCGCCAGGGCGCGGTCGCCGAGGTCGACCTCGAACGTGTGGATCCTCTTGTTGAGCGGGTTGTCCGCTCGCAGTGACTCGACCGTCCTGGTGAAGTCGGCCGACTCGCGGGCCACGAGGACCACGTCTGTCACGCCGTCGTCGGACCGCAGGAACTTCTCAGCGGTCCGCATCCCGATGCCGCGCGAGGCGCCGGTGATCAGCACGGATTTAGGCATCTGTCACCTCGGTGCTGAGTAGGTAGCCAGCGAGCTGGACATCGGTGGGCGTGGTCACTTTGAAGTTGCGGTCCGTCCCGTCGAGGAACCGGACGTCGAACCCGGCCACCGCGCAGAGGGTGGCGTCCTCGGTGAACGTGACGCCCTCGCGGTCGGCGTACTCGTGGGCCTTGGCCAGCGTCGAGGTGCGGAACTTCTGCGGCAGCTGGACGTTGCGCAGCCGGTCGCGCTCCAGGGAGCCGGTGACCTGGTGGGTCTCCGGGTCGACCGGGGCGACCGTGAACGGGATGTCGAGCATGAAGCTCACGTCGTCGTGCGGGTTCGCGATCAGGTTCCGGAAGTCGCTCGCGGTGACGAGCGGACGCGCCGACTCGTGCAGGATCACGTGCTCGTTGCGGCAGTGCGGCAGCATCAGCGCCACCGACTCGTGCCGCGAACGGCCCGCCGCCACGTAGGTGATCGGCGTCTTGATCGCGTAGTCCGTGGCGATCTTCTCGACGTCGTCGCGCCATCCGGTCGGGAAGTTCAGGACGATCTGCGTAATCTCGGCCACCGCGTCGGCGGCGATCAATGAGTACACCAGGATCGGAATGCCGTTGACGTGGATGAACTGCTTGGGACGGCCGGCGGCGACTCGCGCGCCGATACCTCCGTTTAGCAGGGCGAGACTGTACAAACCCATGATCCTTTCCCGTCCGTGGACGTTTCGCCATTGCGACACTAACGTGCATGAGATGGAGGGTGAAGGTTAGGTAATAGGCCAGGTAGTGCCATTGTGCCGCGCCGCACGCAGGTGTTAAAACTGACCGGTTGGGCGCGTGGAGCGTAGCGTCGTGATATGTCAGGATTGTCACGCGCAGCAGAAATATCTCCGGGCAACATCACCTCCGGGGTTGTCGGGCTCCCCCGACCGGACATTGGCGGACCGATTTGGCCCTGCTACGGTGGGGCGCCGGTCGCCACCGGCGCCGTCTGAGGGCCACCTCACGTGGTCGCACAGCTGTCAGGGAGTCCCCGCGGTGAAGAACATCTGGCACGTGCGGAGGCCACGTTGACCTCCAACATCGTCGCCGTCTGGCGCAGTCGGTCGGTGCTCGGGCTGCTCGTCCGTCGTGACCTGACCGTGAAATACCAGCAGTCGGTCCTCGGCTACCTGTGGTCGCTGCTCGAACCGCTCGCGGTCGCGGCGACCTACTGGTTCGTCTTCGGCTTCCTCTACAACACCAAGGGCGACCTGGACGGCGCGCCGTACCTGCTGTTCCTGGTCTCGGGTCTGTTCTCGTGGATATGGACGTCGGCGGTGCTGGGTGAGGCGACGACGGCGCTGACCGCGCAGGCCCGGCTGATCACCACGATCAAGGTGCCGCGCCAGGTCTTCCCGATCGGCCGCGTCTTCGGCAAGTTCTTCGAGTACCTCGCGGCCCTGCCGGTGGTGTTCCTGATCGCGATGATCTACTCGTTCACGGCCGACTACCACTTCAGCTGGGACCTGCTGATCCTGCCGTTCGCGATCCTGGTGCAGGGCGTCTTCCTGGTCGGCATCGCGCTGCTGCTGTCCTCGGCGAACGTGCTGCTGCGCGACGTCCAGCGGTTCATGAGCCTGCTCAACCGGATCCTTTTCTACTCGGCGCCGATCATCTACCCGATGGCGAAGGTGACGGAATCCGGGATGCCGGGCTGGCTGCTGCGCATCTATGAGGCCAACCCGCTGGTCGGCATCGCGCAGCTGCACCACGCCGCGTTCCTGCCGGCGGAGTTCCCGTCCACGAGTCTGCTGGCAACGACGTTGACCGAATGCGTCATCATTTTCCTGGCGGGATGGTTCTTCTTCCGCCGGGTCGAACCGGCCGTGCTGAAGGAGCTGTGAGCGGCGTGGGCCAACCCATCATTGTTGCGGACAACATCGGTGTGAAGTTTGTTCGCAGCCGTCGGCGCAACACCAAGTTGCGGGACTTCTTCGTCCAGGGCGGCAAGCGCCGGCTCAAGGTCGACGAGTTCTGGGCGCTGCGCAACCTCTCCTTCACCATCAACGCCGGCGAGGCCGTGGGTGTCATCGGCCGTAACGGCACCGGCAAGAGCACGCTGCTCAAGATCGTTGCCGGGGTGCTCATCCCGGACGAGGGCACCATCCACACGTACGGGCGGGTCGCCCCGCTGCTGGAGCTGTCCGCCGGCTTCTCCAACGACCTCACCGGCCGGGAGAATGTGCAGCTCGTCGGCGCGCTGCACGGCATGAGCCGCGACGAGCTCAAGGAGAAGCTGCCAAAGATCATCGAGTTCGCCGGGGACCAGGTGGCGTCCGCCATCGACACCCCCGTGCGGCACTACTCCTCGGGCATGCGGGTGCGCCTCGGCTTCGCCGTCATCGCGCAGCTGCCGCACCCGATCCTGCTCGTCGACGAGGTGCTCGCCGTCGGCGACAAGGAGTTCCGCAACAAGTGCTACAAGACGATCGAGCAGATGCTGTCCGACGGCCGCACGCTGTTCCTCGTCTCGCACAGCGAGGGCGACCTCAAGCGGTTCTGCAAGCGGGGCCTCTACATCAACGCCGGCCACATGGAGGTCGACGGCCCGATCATGGACGCGCTCGACGCCTACAACGGGCTCGTTCGCACCTGATTAACCTGGGCGCCATGTGGTGATGGGCGCGGCTTAAGCCCAGCGTGAGTGCATGACTGCGGTCATGTCACTCCGCGTTGGGAGTCTGCTCCTTGTCCGCGCCACAATTGACGGTCGTCGTCCCCGTCCACCGCGTCGAGAAGTACCTCCCCCGGTGTCTCGACTCGATCATCGTCGGCGCGCCGGCGGGCGTCGAGGTGGTCGCCGTCGATGACGCCTCACCGGACCGGTGCGGCGAGATCCTCGACGAGTACGCCCGGCTCCACGACCAGATCCGCGTCGTGCACCTGGCGGAGAACGTGGGTCTCGGGCGCGCCCGCAACGTCGGTCTCGCGCGGGCGCGCGGCGAGTACGTCTGGTTCGTCGACAGCGACGACTGGCTGCCCGACGGCACCGTGGCCGCCGTCATCGACCGGCTCGCCATGCTGAACGGCGCGGATCGGCAGCCCGCCGACGTGCTCCTCGTCGGCCACGTCCGGGCGTACCCGGATGGCCGGACGCGGCCCGACCCGTCCGACCGGCGGCTGCACGCGGCGCCCGACCACCTCCTGGCCGGGCTCGCCGAGCGCCCCGAGCTGCTTTCCGTGCTGCACACCGCGTGGAACAAGGTGCTGCGGCGGGAGTTCCTGGCCGAGGCGGAGCTGAGCTTCCAGCCGGGCTGGTACGAGGACTGCTCGTTCTCGCACCCGGCGCTGATCAAGGCCGCGCGCATCGGGGTGCTCGACCGGGTCTGCTACCACTACCGCCAGCGCGGCCAGGGTGGGGCCATCACGCGCACGTCCAGCCCGCGCCACTTCGAGGCCTTCGACCAGTACGAGTGGCTGTTCGCGTGGCTGGACAGCGTCCCGGCCTGGCGCCCCGCCGTCTTCAGTCTCATGATCAACCATTACATCGTGATCGTGGGCAACGACGACCGGGTGCCCCGCGAGCTGCGGCGCGCGTTCTTCCGCCGCATGGTGGAGCACTACCACCGGTACCGGCCGGTGGACGGCTACCCCCGCCCCGCCGGGCTCACCGGCGTCAAGCACCGCCTCATCAGCGGGGGCGCGTTCGGCCTCTACGTCGGCCTGCGCCGCGCGTACAGGGCGGCCCGCTCGGCGCGGCACCGGCTGCGCCGGTCCGAGCCCGCCCGCCCGTCGGGTGGCCCACTGGTCGCGGTGCGCCATGCCGCGTGAGCCCGTGCTGCGCACGGCGACCGGGGCCGACCGGGACGCGGTCCTGGCCTGGCGCAACCATCCGCAGGTGCGGCAGGCCAGCCTGACCCGGCACGAGATCGGCCCCGTCGAGCACGCCCGGTGGTGGGCCGCTGTCCGCGCCGATCCCACCCGCCGCGTCCTTATCTATGAGCGCCGGGGTACGCCGGCCGGCGTCGTGACGTTCGCCCACCTCGACGACGACGTCGCGGTGTGGGGGTTCTACCTGGACGTGGCGTCGCTGGAGGCCGCGGGCGAGCTGCTGCCGGCCTGGCTGGAGCTGGAACGCGCGGCCGTCGACTACGCGTTCCGGGAGCTGGGCGTGACCGCGCTGGGCGGCGAGACGCTCGCCTGGAACACCCCGGTCATCGCCCTGCACAAGCGCTTCGGCTTCGCGGTGACGCGTACCTATGTCGTGGACGTCGACGGTCGGCCGGAAGAGGTCGTCTGGACGCAACTGACTCGTAAGGACAGGTCATGAGGTCGGTAAAGCTGGGTGGGCACGTCGTCGGGGCTGACGAGCGGCCGTTCGTGATCGCGGAGATGTCGGGCAACCACAACGGTTCCCTCGACCGAGCCCTCGCGATCGTCGACGCGGTCGCGGAGTCGGGCGCGCAGGCGGTGAAGCTGCAGACGTACCGCCCCGACACGATCACGATCGACGCGGACGGGCCGGCGTTCCGCATCTCCTCCGGCCACGACCTGTGGGGCGGCGAACGCCTCTGGAGCCTGTACGAGCGGGCGCACACCCCGTGGGAGTGGCACGAGCCGATCTTCAACCGGGCCCGCTCGCATGGTCTCGTGCCGTTCTCCTCGCCGTTCGACCCGACCGCGGTCGACCTGCTGGAGTCGCTGGACGCCCCGATCTACAAGATCGCCTCGTCGGAGCTGGTCGACCTGCCCCTCATCCGGCTCGCCGCCGCCACGGGCAAGCCACTGATCATCTCCACCGGTATGGGTACGGTCGCCGAGATCGCCGCGGCGGTCGGCGCCGCCCGGGAGGCCGGCTGCACCGAGCTGGTCGTGCTCGCCTGCACGGCCTCCTACCCGGCGCCCGCCGGCGACAGCAACCTGCGCCGCATCCCCGTCCTCGCGGACCTGTTCGACGTGGTCGTGGGCCTGTCCGACCACACCCCCGGGCTCGGCGCCGCGCTGGCCTCGGTGGCGCTGGGCGCCCGGGTGATCGAGAAGCACGTGACGCTCGACCGGGAGGACGGCGGGGTGGACTCGTCGTTCTCGCTCAACCCCGCTGAGCTGGCCGCCCTGGTCGTCGAGTCGGAGCGGGCCTGCGCGGCGCTCGGTGGGGTGCGGATCGGGCCGACCGGGGCCGAGCGCGAGGGGCTGCGGTTCCGGCGGTCGCTGTTCGTGGTGGGCGACGTGCGGGCCGGGGACGTCGTGAGCGCCGCGAACGTGCGGTCCATCCGCCCCGCCGGCGGCCTCGCCCCGGACGCCTTCGCCACGGTCGAGGGCCGGAGCTTCCGGGTTGACGTGCCCCGGGGCACGCCGCTGACCTGGGATCTCATCTAGCGCCGCGAACCGACCCTCCCGTGCGCGCCGGCGGCGTGGCACCCTGCGCGGAGATCTGTCTCGTGGAGGTGTCATGTCCCGGCGCGCCTGGGTGGTCGTCGCGGTCGCGGTGGTGCCGGTCGCCGCGGGCGTGGGCGCGTGGGCGTGGTCGCGCGCCGGGGACGAGCCCGCCTCCGGGACCTACACCGCCACGGTGCGCGGGACGAACTTCAACGGCGCGGCGTTCGAGCTGGCCGGCGAGTTGACGGTGGGTGCGTCGGGCGACGGGTTGCCGTACAAGTGGTGCCTCAAGGTGGGCCTGCCGGCGGGCGACCCGAGGCCCGGGGCGATCTGGTTCGGCTCCCACGGCTCGTGCTTCGGCGCCGGCCGCAGCAGCCCGGTCGTCACCTGGCAGGAGTCGGGGGGCGAGCACGTCCTCGTCCCGCTCAACCCGCCGCCGTCGGTTCGCGACAGCCTGAACAGCTTCTACGCCACGAACGTCGACATGGCCGAGGCCAACCAGCCCGACGGCGGCGCCATCCGCTTCCGCGTCGACGGCGACCGCCTCACCGGCACCATCGACCTGACGGGCGTGGCCATGGGCAACGCCAAGCGCGGCACCTACACGGCCACGCTGGAGGCCACCCGCTGACGGCACGCCAACGTATGGCCAATGAGGTGCGGAATCTCGCCCTCGGGTTTCGCACCTGAGGCCAATATCCGCGGCGGGATCAGCGCGCCAGACGGGCCTGGATGAGGGCGTGGGTGGCGGTGGTGCGCCAAGCTTCGCCGGTGGCGTCCAGGGCGCCGAGCGTCGCCTCTGTGAGGCCGACCAGGGCGTCGGACTTGAGGGTGCGGAGGGTGACGACCGGGCCGGGGAAGTACGCGGCCGCGGTGACGAAGGGTGTCGTGGCCGGCCAGTGACGGTCGCCGACGAGGCGGCGGTAGTTCAGGTCGCCCTTGAGGATCGTCAGGTCGGCGGCCGCGAACGTGGCGGCCAGGTCCGCCGGGGCATGGTGGTACGAGTACGGCGCGCAGTAGAACGCGTGCGTGGCCAGGGCGAACCGGCCGGCGGCCGACGCGGCGCGCAGCCGGTCCGTCACCTCGGCCGGGAGCAGGCGCAGCGCCGTGTGCACGTCGGCGGTCACCGCGTCGGAGACGAACGTCGGGTGGGGCTTGATGTGCAGCGTCACGGTGCGGGCCCGGTCGGTGGCGAGCAGGTGGTCGATCAGGGCCAGGTCCGCGATGATCTCGGCGCCGGCGTTGTCGGCGACCACCACGAGCGCCAGTCCGGCGTCCGGGCGCAGGATCGACCAGACCTCGGTGCTGTCGTCGGCGACGAGGCCGACGGCGGCGGTCTCCGGGAGGTCGGCGCCGGCCTTGAACCCCAGGTCGTTGAGGTTGCCCCAGAGCGACGCCAGCAGGAGCGCCTCGCCCTCGACGTGCTCCGGGGCGTACTTCTCAAGATCTTCGGTTTTGAGGAAGTCGAACGGGTCGACGCCGGCCCACGGGCCGGGCCGGAAATACTCGACGGCCTCCAGGAGGCGGCGGTAGAAGTACGCCTCCGCCCAGAGGAACGGGGCGTCGGGCCACGGCGCGCCGAAGTGCTCCCGGCCCCACCCGTTCCAGGTCGCATGGTCGTGGGCGGTGCGCGGCAGCGGTGTCATCACGCCGTCCGTCGTCTCGTCGCTCAGGGCGTCGATCGCGTCGCGGATGGCGGGCGGGTACAGGTGCGCGTCCCGGATCTGGGCGAGCAGGCGCGGGTGGCGCCGCCGCCAGACGCCGTACGGGTACGTCCCGGGGACGTTGCTGCGGATCTCCGGAGGTAGCCCGGTCACCGGGTGGCCGGCGGCGCGTCGACCTCGACCACGTCCAGGTCGTCGCCGGCGGGTGCCGGCGTCGACGAGTCGTAGCCGACGAAGTACGTCGGGCGGTGCTGCACGGTGGCGTAGATGCGGCCCACGTACTCACCGAGCAGGCCGAGGCAGACGAGCTGGACGCCGCCGAGCAGTAAAACGGCGAGGAACAGGGACATCCAGCCCGGCACGGTCGAGCCGGCGAGCCAGACGACCAGCCCGAAGCCGAGCAGCACCAGGCACACGAAGAACGCGATGGCGCCCAGGTAGGTGGCCAGGCGCAGCGGTGCCGCCGAGAAGTTGGTGATGCTGTCGATGGCGAGCCGCACCATCTTGCCGATCGGGTACTTCGTCTTGCCGGCGACGCGTTCCTCGCGCACGTAGGTGACCTCGCCGCTGGCGAAGCCGAGCGAGGGCACCAGCATGCGGTAGACCGGCTGGCGCTCGGGCAGGGCCTTGAGGGCGTCGACGACGGGGCGGCGCAGCAGCCGGAAGTCGCCCGCGTGGCGGGGCATCCAGGAGCCGACCAGCTTCTGCATGATCGCGTAGTAGATGCCGGCGGTGGTGCGCTTGAAGAACGAGTCGGTGGTGCGGTCGCTGCGCACGCCGTAGACGATGTCGAGGTTCTCGTCCCGGGCCAGCCGGAGCATGTCCGCGATCTTTTCGGGCGGGTCCTGCAGGTCGGCGTCGATGCTCACGACGTACGCCCCGACGGAGCGGTGCAGGCCGGCGGTGAGCGCGGCCTGGTGCCCGGCGTTGCGGCGCAGTCGGATGACGCGCAGCTGCGGCCAGGTGCGCCGCATGGCGAGCAGGTGCTGCGGGGTTTCGTCGTGGCTGCCGTCGTCGACGGCGACCACCTCGTACGTCACGCCAAGCTCGTCGAGTGCGGGGCGCAGTCGCTCGGCCAGGGCCGGTAGCGCCTCTTCCTCGTTGTACATGGGGATGACGACCGAGAGTTCGGTAGGTGTGGGCACTGGTGTCCTCTCCGAGGTGCCTGACCTGGGGCGACGTCGTCCGGCTCTCGACGCGCGCTGGTGTTCGCGTGCGGTCCCAAACTATCGCAGCCGAGATGCGGTGTCGCCGCCTCCCGGCGGGTTATGGGTGTCCTTGCGGGCGTTCTGGGGCGAATCCTGATCGACTCCGCTGCCTGGGATCGCTGGGCGGTGCACAACCTCTCGCCCACTTTGCTCTGCTTCCCTATAGGAATCAGCCACCGTACGTAGTGATGCTCTCCGTAGTGGATCCACTCTTTTGCGTAGTGCTTGCTGGTACCCGACGTGATTCCTATCGGGAAGCAGAGCAAAGTGGGTTGGAGGGGAGGTGCGGCCCGGTGGTTCCGGGGCGGCAGCAGTTACTGACAGCGAGATACGGTGCGTTCACCGGACGAGCGTGGTGCGGCGGGTGAATTCGTGCAGCAGGTCGTAGCCGTCCCAGATCGCGCCGAAGGTGAGGGCGCGCCCGAACGGGACGATCCGGTCGATGCCGCGCCCGCCCAGGGCGCGGGCGAAGTCGTGCAGTTCCGTGGGCGGGAAGCCCAGGTGGGACAGGGTCTGGTCGCGGCGGCTCAGCAGCGGGATGAGGGACGACAACGAATCCAGGGCCGCCACCGGGAAGGTGCCCGCGCCCAGCCACGTGCGGGCCACCGGCGCGGCCGGGGCGAGTGTGGCCAGCGCGACGGCGTTCGTCGCGAAGTCCAGGTGGGTCGCAACCCCCGAGGCCGCCAGGCCGTAGGTGGCCACCCGCTTCTCCACCGCCATCGCCGGGTCCACGTCCCAGCCGCGCGCGGCCACCTCGGCGACGAGCAGCGCGACGAACTCCTCCCGTGCGGCCGCCGCCGCCGACGAGGTGCCGCCCACCAGGAACAGCGTGCGCGGCGAGGCGCAGGCGGCCTGGTCGAACCAGTACGCGTCGTTGGCGAAGCCGGCCACCCCGCCCCGGCGGGCGTCGGGCGACAGACCCGCCCAGCCGGGGACCGACAGCGCCGCGAACGACGAGCGGTCCGGGAAGGTCACGTCGCGGGCCCGGGGGGCGAGCGGATGCGCGCGGATCGCCCGTACCGAGGCGTCCCCACCCCAGATGACCCGCAGGTCGCACGCGGCCGAGAGCGCCGCGGTGGTCGCGTCGTCGCGGCCGTAGGTGACCATGCGCTGGGTCCGGGCGATCGCCGGATGGGCGTCGGCCAGCGCCTCGTTCAGCGCGTCCAGCACGGCCGTCGCCGCCCCGGCGGCGCGGGCCGAGACGCGGACCACGTTCGGGTTGCCGGCCAGGGCGGACAGCGCCCACGAGTACACGAAGATGGTGTCCACATTGGCCGGCGGCACGTGGAACACCATGCCGCGCGGGAAGACCAGCACCTCGTCGGTCGACGCGAGCCCCGTCACGGCCCGCCGCAGCTCGCCGCGGCGCAGGAAGAAGCCGAGCGAGCCCAGCTCCGGATACCGCCGGGCGAGCGCGGGGGCGAGCAGGCGGCGGGCGAAGCCGGCCAGGAAGTCCACGACCCGGTCGTCACCCACGGTGAGCGGGCCGTCCGGAACGGGGGCGGCGAGCGACCCGAGCACGTCGGCGACGGACAGGTCCGGGCCGACGGGGAAGCGGGAAATGAGCATCACGCCGCCTCGGCGAACGTGTCGCTGCAGCCGCGCGCCTCGGCCCGGGGGAGCCGGCCGAGCACGGAGAACCGCTTGCCCGGCCAGGAACCGTCGTCCACCCCGTGCACGACCCCGAGGTCCTCGGTCAGCAGCAGGTGCCCCGGATACGACGTCGGCAGGGTGCTCACCACCTCGATCAGCCCGGGCTGACCCGGCGGCAGCTCCGCCCAGGTCGCCGGGTCGCGGATGATCACGTCGGCGAAGTCGGGGCAGTACAGCGAGCCGCCGTCCGGGCCCTCCAGGAACACCGTGCCGATCTGCTCGACCATGCCGTAGAAGTTGTGCACCTTCGTCAGCCCCGTGTCAGCCGCCAAGCGCCGCCGGAACGCGTCGTTGTCCACGGCCCGGTCGGCCAGCTTCTTCCAGCCGCCGCTGTGGATCAGCGTGCCGTTGGACAGGTCGAGCCCGCCGGTCTCGTAGAGATACAGCCACACCATGAAGGTGAAGCCGAAGATGAGGAACGGCTCACCGCCGTGCCGGGCCAGGAACGCCTTGATCGCGGGCAGGTCCAGCGCCCCGTGCTCGTCGAGCGCGAACGCGTGGTCGCGGCCGAAGTTCATCATGCCGAGCATGCCGGCGCCCCGGGCGCTGTAGGAGCGGCGGTCGGCCACCACGCCGCGGCTGTCCACGACCAGCATCGGCAGGCGCCGGGGGCCCAGCACCGTCCGCAGCGTCGCGGCCAGCATCCGGGTCTGCCCGGCCGCCGCCTCCCGGTCCAGGTAGATCCGGCTCACGTCGCCCGTCGTGCCGCTCGACGTGAGCACCTTGACCACCTCGTCGGCGGGCACGCTGCGCAGCTCGTGCGTCTTGAACAGGCGCACCGGCAGCCACGGCAGGTCCGCCAGGCCGTCGTAGGCCCGCCCCACGTCGTGGCCGGTCGCCGAGAGAATCCGGGAGTACGGCGCACAGCGCTCGCGGTGCCGTTCGGTAAGCGCGCTCAGCTCGGGGAGGAGCCGGGCCTCTTTTTCGGACTGCGAAAGACTGAACACGCTCACGCGACGCCCTCCAGGGCGCGGTAGTCGACCTTGCCGTTGGCGAGCAGAGGGAGACGGTCCACTGTGCGGACCTCGATGCCGGACGAGTGGGTGCCCAGGCGGCGGGCCGCCTCGGCGCGCAGCGCGTCGCGGGTGGGTTCGTCCGCGCCCTCCACCCAAAGCCGGACCCGGTCGTCGCCGCCGACGGCGGGGAGCGCCCCGTGCCCGGTCAACATGCGCTCGACGTCGTCGAGGTTCACGCGTACTCCGAAGATCTTCGCGATGCGGCGTTTCCGGCCGTCTATATAGAGGTAGCCGTCCTCGTCGAGACGGCCCAGGTCGCCGGTGGGCAGAATGCCGCCGAGATCGTCGCCGCGCACCAGGTCACGGGCGGTGTCGGCGTACCCCATCATGACGTTGGGGCCGCGGTAGATGACCTCACCGTCCCCAGCGACGGACACCGACCCGCCCGGCACCGCCAACCCGACCGAGCCGAGCTTCTCCGGCAGCGCCGCGCTGGGCAGCACGGTCATCCGGGCCGTCGCCTCGGTCTGGCCGTACATGACGATGAGCCGTCCGGCGGCGGCGACCATCCGGCGGTGGAAGTCCGCGATCAGCTCGGGTCGCAGCCGGCCGCCCGCCTGGGTGAGCGTGCGCAGCCGGGGGTGGTCGGCCGGGTTGAAGTGCAGCCGGGCGAGCATCTCGTACTGGTAGGGCACGGCGGCCAGCGACGTCACCCCGTAGTGGGCCACGTCGCGCCAGAACTCGCGCTGCATGACGGTTCCGTCCGTGACGACGACCGTCGCGCCGCTGACCAGGTGCGAGTGCAGCACCGACAGCCCGTACGTGTAGTGCAGGGGCAGGCTGGTGGCGGCCACGTCGCCGCCCGCGATGCCGAGCGTCGCGGCGATCGCGTGCGCGTTGGCCAGCACGGCGGCGCGCGACAGCCGGACCAGGCGCGGGTTGCCCGTGGAGCCCGAGGTGGCCAGCAGCAGCGCCAGGTCGGGGTGCGGCGGCGGGGGCGGCGGGCCGTCGATGCGCTTCTCCGAGCGCAGCCAGGCCGGGCCGAGCGGCCCGAGGTCCGCCGGGCGGTAGCCCGCCGGCGGCGAGCCGGCCGGGGAGCCGATCACGGCGGCGGGGGAGAAGCGGTTGACGAGGTCGGCCACGTGCGGGGCGGCCGGGTCGATCAGCGCGACGGGCCGGTCGGCCGCGAGCGCGCCGAGGTACCCGACGACCGCGTCGAGCCGGGTGGCCAGCAGGATCAGCACCAGCCCGGCCGGCGCCCCGGCGTACGCGCCGGTGGCGTGGTCCACGGCGGCCCGCAGCGCGGGACCGGTGAGAAACTGCCCGGTCGCGGCGTCCACGAGCCGCGCCTCCGGATGGATAAGCGGGCTCACGGCGTGACACCCCCATCGACCCCGAGGATCTGGCCGGTGATGAAGGAGGCGTCCGGGCCGACCAGAAAGGCCACGGCGCCGGCCACGTCGCGGGCGGTGCCGAGGCGGCCCAGCGGGGTCGCCGCGACGGTGGCCGCGCGGCCCGCCTCGCCGAGCGTGCCGAGCATGCCGAGCATGTCGGTGTCGATGAACCCGGGCGCGACGGCGTTCACCCGGATCCCGGCCGGGCCCCACTCCTTCGCGGCGGCGCGGGCCAGCCCGGCCACGGCCGCCTTGCTGGCGGCGTACGCGACCTGATTGGCCGCCCCGCGCTCGCCGACGACCGAGGCGAGCAGCACGGCGGCGGGCGCCTTGCCCCGGCGCAGCAGCCGGCCCGCGTGCTGCAGGGTGTGCGCGGCGCCCACGGCGTTCACGGCGAACAGCCGCGCGACCGCGTCGTCGGCGAGCATGCCGAGCGGGGCGGCGGCGTGGGTGCCGGCGTTGACGACGAGGGCGTCGAGGCGGCGGAACGCCGTGAACACGTCACGGGTGAACGCGGCGACGGCCGTCGGGTCGGCCACGTCGCCGGCCACGCCGACGGTGGGCACCCCGTGCTCGGCGGCCAGCTTCCCGGCCACCTCGGCGGCCCGCCCGGCGTCCGTTCCGTGCACGGCGACCGCGTAACCGTCCGCGGCGAGCCGCTCGGCCACGGCGTAGCCGATCCCCCGGGTCGCGCCCGTGACCAGGGCGACGCGCTCAACCGGTGAAGGCGACATCCAACCGCTCCAGGATCTCCCGGGCCTTGCTGAACGAGCTGAGGTCGATGACGTCGTCCGTGTCGAGCAGGACGTCGAACTCGTCCTCGATGGCCGCGACGAGGGACATGTGGGCCAGCGAGTCCCACTTCTCGATCTCGCGGTAGGCCAGGTCGTCGACCGGGTGGTCGGCGGGTAGCTCCAGGGACTTACGGAAAACGCTGCGCAGCTGCTCGATGTTCACGGGGGGCGAGCGTAGTAGCCGGCAATGCGGCGAATCGTGCGAACTGGACCAGGCCACGGGAAGGTCTCCCGCTGTTCAGCTGCTGTTCGTCTGAGGGCCGCCGCTGGTTGCCGGACCGAGATAACGCTGCGTATCCGTAGCTGGCGCGGTGTCCGATGCCGCCCGATGCACCCTCTGGAGTACAGCGTCGTGAGCGTCCTTGAAGGATCGTCAATCCTGGTCACCGGCGGGACGGGTTCGTTCGGAAAGGCGTTCATCCGGTACGCGCTCGACAACCTCGACCCGCAGCGCATCGTCGTCATTTCGCGGGACGAGCTCAAGCAGTACGAGGCCCGGCAGTTGTTCGACGACGACGCCCGGCTGCGCTGGTTCATCGGCGACGTCCGCGACCTGCCCCGGCTCAGGCGCGCCATGCACGGCGTCGACTACGTCGTGCACGCCGCCGCGCTCAAGCAGGTCGACACCGCCGAGTACAACCCCTTCGAGTACGTGCAGACGAACGTCGCCGGCTCGCAGAACGTGGTCGACGCCGCCATCGAGTGCGGGGTGCGCCGGGTCGTCGCGCTCTCCACCGACAAGGCGTCCAGCCCCATCAACCTGTACGGCGCGACAAAGCTCGTCGCCGACAAGCTCTTCGTGTCCGCGAACCACTACGCGGCCGGCCACCCGACCCGGTTCGCCGTGGTCCGTTACGGCAACGTGAGCGGCTCGCGTGGCTCGGTCGTCCCGCTGTTCCGCAAGCTCAACGCCTCCGGCGCCAGCCTGCCCATCACCGACAAGCGGATGACGCGCTTCTGGATCACTCTGGACCAGGCGGTGCGCTTCGTCGTCGACTCGTTCGACCGGATGCAGGGCGGCGAGCTGTACGTGCCGCGGATTCCCAGCATGCGCATCGTGGACCTGGTCGAGGCCGTCGCGCCGGACAGCGCCACGCACGAGATCGGCATCCGCCCCGGCGAGAAGCTGCACGAGGAGATGATCGCCCCGGACGACGCGCGCCGGACGATCCGCTTCCCCGACCGGTATGTTGTGCAGCCGACGATCGCCACCTGGGGCTACCAGCCCCCGTCCGGCGGCGAGGAGGTGCCCGACGGGTTCACCTACCGGTCGGACCTCAACGACCGGTGGCTGGGCGTCGACGAGCTGCGCGTCCTGATGGCCGGCGAGTGATGCTCCCGTACGGCCGACAGTCGATCGACTCCTCCGACATCGAGGCGGTCGCGCGGGCGCTGCGCTCGGACTGGCTGACCACCGGCCCGGAGGTCACCGCCTTCGAGGCGGACCTGGCCGCCTGGACGGGCGGCACCGCCTGCGTCGCCGTCGCCAACGGCACGGCCGCGCTGCACACCGCGTACGCCGCGCTCGGCGTGGGCCGGGGCGACCAGGTCGTGACGTCCCCGATCACGTTCGTGGCGACCGCGTCGACGGCCGTCGCGCTCGGCGCCACCGTCGTCTTCGCCGACGTGGACCCCGCGACGGCGAACCTCGACCCGGAGGCGGCCGCCTCGGCACTCACCGCCCGGACGAAGGTCATCGCGGCGGTCGACTACGCGGGCCACCCGGCCGAGTACGACGAGCTGACCAAGATTGCCGAGGGGGCGGGCCTGTCCCTCGTGGCCGACGCGGCGCACTCGATCGGCTCGCGCTACCGCGACCGGCCCGTCGGCAGCCTCGCCGACGTGACGACGTTCTCGTTCTTCCCGACCAAGAACCTGACCACGGCGGAGGGCGGCGCGGTGGCCGTCCGCGACGCCGGGGTGCTGATCGCGGCCCGCCGGTTCCGCACGCACGGCCTGGTGCGCGAGAACGACCAGCTGCGCGCCCGGGACGAGGGCGGCTGGTACCACGAGGTGCAGGAATTCGGGCTGAACTACCGGCTGCCGGACGTACTCGCCGCATTGGGCCGCAGCCAACTGCGGCGTCTGGGCGCGTTCAAGGCCCGGCGCACCCACCTGGCCGCGCGCTACGACGAGCTGCTCGCGGACGTGGCCGGGCTGGGGCTGCCGGTGCGCCGCGACCGGGTCGACCCGATGTGGCACTTCTACCCGGTGCGGGTGCGCGACGGCCGCCGCCGCGAGGTGTACGAGCGGCTGCGCGCGGCCGGGATCGGCGCCCAGGTCAACTTCATCCCCGCGTACTGGCACCCGGCGTTCGCCGACCTCGGCTACCGGCGCGGCATGTGCCCGGTCGCGGAGGCGTTCTACGCGGAGGAGCTGTCGTTGCCGCTGTATCCCGACCTCGCCGACGCCGATCAGGACCGGGTCGTCGAGGCCCTGCGGGAGATCCTGCGCTGATGCATCACGCCAACCACTTCTACGGCCACGCGCACGTCCTCGCCCGCTACTGCGGACTCGACGAGCAGACCCCGCCGCGCATCTTCGGCTACCTGCAGCACGGCTGGAACATCGGCGACGGCCTCGCGCCGGGCACCCCGTTCGTCGACGGGTCGCCGCTGTTCCTGTGGTCGGAGCGCACCCGGCAACGGTCCTGGTCGCTCGGCCGCCGGGACACGGTGGTCGTGGGCGCGCCGTTCGCGTACCTGCTCTCCATGGAGCCTGTGGCCGGGGAGCGTCGCGAGGGCACGATCTACTACCCGTTCCACGGCTGGGAGGGGCAGAAGGTCAGCGGCGACCACCGCGCGCTCATCGACCTGATCCGGTCCACGGAGGACGGCCCGGTGACCATCTGCCTGTACTGGCAGGAGTACGGCATGCGGCGGGTGCGGGCCGTCTACGAGCGGGCCGGGTTCCGGGTCATCTGCCACGGCGGGCGCGGCCACTGGTGGCGCGGCACCGACCCGCGCTTCCTCTACAAGCAGCTCGCCGAGCTGCGAAAGCACCAGCGCGTGGCGTCCAACCGGCTCTCCAGCGCGGTGCTCTACGGCGCGCTGGCCGGCTGCGAGCCGGCCGTCTACGGCGACCCGATGACGCTGCGCGGCGAGGACCCGATGTTCGGCGGCGTGGCCCGCATGCGGCGCACCTGGCCGCAGTTGCACGGCCCCCACCTCGACCTCGACGCGGCCCGCGCGGCGGCCCGTGACGAGCTTGGCGCCGACCGCCTGCTCACCCCCGTCGAGCTGCGCGAACTCCTCGGCTGGACCGCCGAGGTTCTGAGCCTGGCGGAGGTCGCCACGTGATCGAGCTTATTGGCGCGGAGATGGTGGGCTGGTCCGACGAGGATCCGGCGCGGGCCCGGCCGCCGGCCGGCGGCACCGCGCTGACGCTGCTCGCCCGCGCGGTCGCCGGGCCCGGCGCGCACGTGCTCGTGGC
>NZ_BAAALT010000030.1:0-7386 GCF_039528515.1 Luedemannella flava | reverse complement strand
CAGGGCGCCTGGAGTCACCAGATGTGAACATGTGGCGAGCCGGGACGCCGTTCACTCCGCCATCTGTGCGCAAATGGCGGGCGGTCGTGCGACCGGACCACCAGATGTTCACATCTGGTGACCCGCAGGCTGCCCCGGTCCGCCACGTGCGCACAGATGGCGAGCTTCGGGCCGTCCCGGTCCGCCGGATGTGCACATGTGGCGGGCTGCAGGGCATGCCAGCCCGCCCCACATCGCGCACATCCGGTGAGCTGCGGCCGCCCGGCCCGCCAGGTGCGCGCATGTGGCGAGCCCTCGCTGGGCGTGCCACCGGACCTGTGCGTTGCCGGGACTGGTTACGGGGTGGTGGGGAACGTCGGGGCGAAGTAGCTGGCACGGGACATGGTCGCGAACGCGTCCAACGCCGCGGGGGTGTCGGAGATCGCGAACTGTTGCTGTTCGTCCTTGGGGTCGGGGTTCGACTCGAAGAGGCTGACCGCCTTGATCTGCGGGTTCGCCTGGAACACCGCCCCCGCGTTGGTGAGCCACGCGGCACGTTGGGCGGCCGGATAGGCGCGCGATATGCCGTACTCGCCGATGATTATGGGTTTGGGGTGGGTGGCGGACCACTGGAGGAACGGCGTGAGCAGCGTGCCGAGGTCGACGAGCTGACTGGCGGCGTACGCGTCGACGCAGAGCCAGTCGACGGCGTCGTCGCCCGGGTAGAACTCCTGCGCGTAGCCGCCGGCGAAGCCCTCGACGGTCGGGCACCAGACCCACGAGACGTTCGTGGCGCCCTCCTCGGCGAACAGCTTGCGGACGTGCTTCCAGGCCGCGATGTAGTCGGGGCCGGACCACATGGAGGCGCGCAGGTTCGGCCGGTCCATCTCCCAGCGGAAGCGGATCATGATGGGGCGGTCGAGCTCGGCGACGCGCTGGGCGCGCTCGCGGATCAGTTCGTCGTAGCGGCCCATGGTGGTCGCGCGGGTGTCGCCCGACGCCCAGCTCAGCATGAGGATCGAGCCGCGCTGCAGGAAGTGCAGGTCAGAGTGGGTGGGGAACTCCTCGGTGAACGGGCGGTACGTGTTGACGAGCGCGACCTGACGGCCGAGCCGGCGCTCGAACCGGTCGAACGCGGCGATGCGCTCCCGCTGGTTCACGACCGTCGGCTTCACCCACGCGCCCAGGTAGGCCCCGGCGCGCGGCGGCGCCACCGGCCCGCCGGACAGGCCCGTGGCGGTCGCGATCGGCGTGGGCGTGCCGTCCAGCTGGACGGGCGGGGCGGGCGCGGCGGCGGGCTCGTCGCCGCAGCCCGCGAGGGCGAGGACGCCGCAGAGGACGGCGGCCGCGAAACGGGTCGGCTTCATGGTCACTCCTTGACGTCCGGGCAGGTGATGTCAGGGCCGGCCGCGGCGGTGCGCCGCGCCACATAGAGCACGTTCGTGGCGACGCCGGCGAGCGCCGGCACCCGCCAGGCGACCCCGTCGACCAGTCGGGCCACGGGCCGCAGCCAGCGCCGGGCGTACGCGCCGGGCGGGCAGAGGGCGAAGCCGCGCCGCTCCACGACGGCGAAGCCGTGCCGGGCGAGCAGCGCCTCCACCTCGGCGTGGGACAGCTCGTTGAACCACGGGTCGCCGGCGCGACGGCGGTGGCGCAGGTGCCGCACCGACGTGCGGTTGCCGTGGTTCTCCACGACGAGCAGGCCCGAGCAGCGGTGCGGCAGCAGGTCGGCGGCGAAGGTCATCGCCCGGTCGCGGACGTCGTCGCCGACGTTGAGCAGCAACCGGAACACCGTCACCAGGGCGGGCGAGCCGTCGCCGGCCGGGTGCGGCAGCGTGCCCGTCTCCGGCACCTGGTGCAGGTGGGCGAAGACGCCCGAGGTGCGGGCGCGGTCGAGCATCGCGGCGGACGTGTCGTACCCGTGGGCGTCGCGGACCAGCCCGTGCAGGATGCGGATGGCCCGGCCGGTACCGCAGGCGAAGTCGTGCTGCACGGGCCGGCGCTGCGGGAACGCCCGGGCGACCAGCGAGCGCAGGTAGGCGCGCTGGCGGGCGTTGACCGCCGACGAGTACGTGTCGGGCGCGTAGACGACCTGCTCGTACTTATCTACGGCGGTCAGATCCTGAAAGATCCGCGTGTAGTCGTCGCGCATGTTCCCTCCCAGCGGTTTCTCGTCGCAACGATGAGATGAGGACTGACAGCCCGAGCACGCCGCGCCACCGCCAGCACGCCGCCGCGTAGGCGAGGACGCCCAGCCCGACGAGGACGGCCGACCCCACCGCCCGGTGCGGCGCCGGCAGCGCGAAGGCGGCCATGGGCAGGACCCCGAAGCAGGCGACGGCCAGCGCGCACGCGGTGACGGTGCCGGCGCCGAAGGGGTGCAGCGCCACCAGGCGGCCGACCTGGACGAGCGGCACCAGGTTGTTGATCAGAACGGCGACGGCGAGCCCGAGGGCCGCGCCGAGGGCGCCCAGTGGGGGGATGAGGAGGAGGTCCAACACGACCATGGCGGCGAGCGCGACGGCCACGTTCACGAGGTTCCACGAGGTGCGCCCGGCCATGGCGAGCACCATGTCGACCATGCCGCTCGCGGAGGCGACCAGCATCGCGCCGGCGAGCACCGCGACCACGGGCACCCCGGCCCGGTACCCGGCGCCGAACAGGCCCAGGTAGACCGGCGCGAAGACGGCCGTGAGCAGGTACACGGGCCAGATGAGCAGCACCAGCCAGGCGGTGGCGCCCTGGTACAGGGCCAGCGACGTCGGCCGGTCGCGCAGCGTCACCGCCTCGGCCAGGCGCGCCTGCACGGACTGTGCGATGGCCTGGTTGGCGAACTGGCCCAGCACCACGAACCGGCCCGCGACCGCGTACACGGCCGCCGCGCGCAGGCCCGCGATCGTGGCCACGAGCAGCACGTCGACCCGCTGCAACGCGGTCTGCAGCACGCCCGCGACCGCGCGCGGCCCGGTGAACCGCCAGAACCGGCGGCCCATGCCGGCGCCGTCGGCCCCGTCCGCCGGCCACGCGACCGGGCGCGACAGCCGCCGCAGCGCGACCCCGGCCAGCAGCGCGGCCGGCGCGTAGGGCAGCACCCAGGCCAGCGCGAACGGCACGATCGCCGGGTCGGTCACCTCCGCCAGCAGCAGCCCGGCCAGCGCCGCGAACCCGGCCAGCTGCAGCCCCGGCCGCAGCAGCTTGTCGACGAACACGGTGGCGCGCACGTGGTGCAGGCCGCGGGTAGCCGCGAGCAGCGTGTCGGTCAGCACCGCGAGGGGCAGGAACACCGCGAGTACGCGCACGGCGGTCGCGAAGTCGGTGGGGTCGCCCGGGTCGGCCAGCCGGGCCAGCGGCCCCGCGCCCGCGTACAGCGCCGCGCCCGCGACCGCGCTGGCCGCCGCGACCGGCGCGATGGCGAGCCACAGGCAGCGACCCAGCAGGTGCCGCTGGTCGAGGGCACGCAGCCGGGCGATCCAGTAGACGAGGCCGGTCTGCGTGCCGAGCTTCGCGACCGTGGACACGACCACGAACGCGGCCGTGGCCGCGAACAGCGCGCCCGCCTGCGGTGCCGGCAGTGCCCTGGCCGCGAGCCAGGTGACCAGCACCCCCATCGTCGTGGCGGCGACCGCCCCGGCCAGGTTCGCGACCCCGCCCCGGGCCACCCCGGCTAGCGACGCCACGAGGGCTCCCGGCCGAGCCACTCGGCGAGCTGCTGGTCGTACTCCCGGTAGTGCTCGCGAAGCTCGGCCCGCAGGCGCCCCGGCAGGGCCGCCGACCGCGGCCGCGCGTTGTGCCGCTCGAAGGGCGGGTACCCGAGGTTGGGCAGGCCCAGGAAGTCCAGCACGCGGTCGTAGGCGGGCTCCGGGTCGGTGAAGAAGTCGCCCGCGTCGACCACGTGCACGCGCGACCGGCCGACGAGCTGCTCCAGGCGGCGCAGGAACACCACGTACTCGCCACGCTCGCGGTAGGCCAGATGCTGGTGGGCGAAGCTGTGGTACCACGGCTCGACGCGCATCCGGGCGACCTCGCCGTCCACCCGCGCGTGCTCGGCGGCCAGGGCCCGGGCCACGTCCGGCTCCTTCTCGAAGCCGCGGGCCACCTCGTGGGCGTGCTGCGAGTACGCGCGTTCGACCGGGTCACGGACCAGCACCACCAGCTTCACGTCGGGCAGGTCCGCGGCGATGCGGGCGGGGGCGTGCGGGTGGTAGAGGTAGTACGGGCTCGACTCGAAGACCTGTCCGGGCACGCCGAGCCGGGCGGTGACCCGGGCGACGGTGTCGCGCAACGGGAAGTGCGCGCGGTACCAGGCCATCCCGCGGTGGTAGTTCGTGTCGAAGTAGTGCACGCCCTTGTGCAGCACCGCCTTGAGGATGCCGGGGTGCGCGGCGAGCGCCCGGTACAACGACGTCGTGCCGCACCGCTGGCCGCCGCAGATCAGGAACGTCGGCAGCGTGCGGGCCGGCGCGGTGAGCCGCCCGTAGGTGAGCGACCCGAGATGCGCGAGCCGGGTGACCGCCGCCGGCCGCCCGAACCCCAACGGGGGCGGTGACTTGATTTCGCTCACGCGGCCACCTCGCTGCGGTCGTTCAGGTGGGAGACCCGGCGGATCAGGGTCGGCAGGAGCCAGGTGCCCAGCGCGCCCAGGCGGGCGCCGGCCTCCGCCTGGCGGTCCGCGAGATACCGGGCGGCCAGGTCGACGAGGTAGAGCAGGGCGGTCACCCGCGCGGCGTCGGGGCTCGCGACGCCGAACGGGCGCAGGGTCGTCGCCGCCGCGTCGACGCAGTGGTGGACCGCGCCGCCCGCCCGGGCGACCGCGAACCCGGCCGCCTGCAGGTCCCGTTGCAGCGCGTAGTGCAGGGCGTCGAAGCCGAGCGGCACGTCGACGGCGCACCGCTCCCAGTCCCACAGCAGGAGCGTGTCGGGCAGGGTGGCCATGTTCCAGGGCGCCCAGTCGCCGTGCCACTGCCCGTACGCGAGGCGGGTCGCCCCGACCCGGTCGATCAGGTCGTGCGCGGCGCGGCGCAGCGTGGCGCCGTCGGGCTGGGCGTCCAACGGGGCGAGCCGGGCGCGCAGGGCCGCCCAGTACCGGCTGCCGGCCAGGTCGCCGCCGCTGACGCCGGCGCCGGTCGCCACGGACAGCATCGCCCCCGCGAGCCGGTCGGCGGACCAGGCGGCGCGCGGGTCCCACACCGGCAGCGCCGACTGCACCAGCACCTCGTGACCGTGCCAGCGGCCGGCGTGGCGCACCTCCGGCACGGTCACGTCGGCCAGCCGCAGGCCGGCCAGCCGGGTCAGCACCGCGGTCTCCTGCCGCACCAGGTCGCGGGTGAGCGGGCCGATGCCGAGCTTGGCGAAGCCGAGCGTCGCGCCGTCCGGCCCGAGCACCTGCAGGACCGGCTTGCGGTTGGCGCGGGCGGGTCCGATATGGATGCTGACGCTCAGCTCGGCCCGCAGCGCCGCCCGCAGGTACGTCTCGATCGTGTCGACGCCGGGCTCGAGGCGGACCCGGGAGCGCAGCAGCAGCCGGGCGGTGCCGGTGCGCAGCGACGCGACGACGGCGTCCCGCTTGAGCCGGGCCAGCCGCGACTGCGGCCGGGCGTAGCGGCGCACCGCGGCGGCGGCCAGCCGCAGGTCGTTCGCCGGCACCAGCAGCCGGGGCCGGCGCAGGTCCGGGATGACGAGGAACTGGGTCACGTCGCCCAGCCCGTCCCCGGCCGGGTACAGCAGCTCCAGCACCTCGCTCAGGTACTGGGCGCGGAGCGCGGCGTCGCCTTCGAGGCGGACCGAGCTCACGAGATCTTTCCTAGGCTGTTGCGCCACAGCAGGGCGTAGCCGAAGAACAGGAACGCCAGGGGTGTGACCAGCGAGTTGTACCAGAGCATCGCGACAAAAGAGGCGACCAGCGCCGCGGAGCCCGCGATGCCGATCGCCGTCGCGTCGCGGCGGAACCGCCACAGCCCGTACCCCAGGAAGGCCACGTAGCCGACCGCCCCGATCAGGCCGTGGGCGAACAGCAGCTGCCAGAGCTGCCCGTTGCCGCCGACCGTGAAGTTGCCGCAGCGCGGGCAGTCGGGGCTCTCGCCGACGGTGATCGACGTCCGGCCGCCGGCGGTTTCGCGGGTGGACCCGAAGCCGATCAGCGGCGACTCGGCCAGGCCGTCGAGGGCGCGGTCGACGAGGAACACGCGGACCGCGTTCGATCGCCCGTACTCCAGGCGTTGTCCGACCAGACCACCCAGCGGGGTCGCGCTGACCAGGGCGACCAGCGCGAGCGTCGCGAACAGCACGCGCAGCGCGAGGCGCCGGCGGCGCCGCAGCAGCCGGACGGTCACGTAGACCACCACGACGCTCAGCCCGATCCACAGGCCCCGGTTGAGCGAATGGACGACCGGCACGACCGCGATCGCGAGCACCACGGCGCCGGCGGCCTTCGTGAGCGGTGTGCGGGCCAGCGGCCAGCAGGCGACGGCGAACCAGACCACCAGCAGGCACAGGTTGTTGCCCCAGGTGTTGGTGTACCCCCAGGGCGCGGCCGGCCGGGCCGCCTCGTGGCCGAGCACGTTCATCATCTGCGCGGCGGACGGGTGGACGAGCGACCGGACGAAGCCCTCGGCGCGCACGTGGTCGGGCAGCAGGCGCTCGATCGGCGCGGTGAACTCGAACGTCCCGGCCATGACGCCGAGCAGCCCGCCGCCCACGGTGAGCACGAACAGCCAGGCCAACAGCCGGACCAGCACGGACTGGGGGACCCTGGTCAGCGACAGGTTGCCGAGGTAGAGCAGCAGGACGGTCAGCGCCAGGTACATGCCGATGCGGAAGACGACCGCCGAGATCGCGCCCTGCGCGCCGCGGTCGACCGTGCCGGTCGCGGTCGAACCGATCGCCGTGGCACTGATGACCACGGCCGCGAGGAACAGCAGCCACCAGCCGAACCCGGGCGGCACGCGCAGCTTCTCGCCCTTGACGAGCCGCCGCAGCAGGCTCAGCCCCATCGGCACGGCGACGAGCGCGAAGATCAGCACCCCGAGGCCGAGCGCCCACCACAGCGGGTACAGCGCGCACAGGCCCACGACGGGCCAGGCGTGGCGGAGCACGTCCCGCAGGCGTCCGGGGTCCGCCCCGGGTGCGGGGGTGGGGGTCGGGTCAGGGTCGGGTGCGCTGATCGGTCCGGCGTCGGCAGCGCGGCGGGCCGCGCCCACGATCGTGCGGGTACGGGGCGCCAGCTGCGCCGTCATCGCGCCTGGCGGGGCGCGTCGTCGCCGTGGGCGCCCGCGACGAGCGGCGGGGTGGGATCGAAGCGCGGGTCGACCGCGGTGAGGCCGCCGGTCGGCGTCGGGTCGTCGTCCCACAGGTCGGCGGCGGCGGGGTCGCTGGCGCCGGTGTGCCGGGGGGCCTCGGCCGGGGGCGGGC
>NZ_BAAALT010000029.1:0-61994 GCF_039528515.1 Luedemannella flava | reverse complement strand
GGGCCGGCGATGCCATTTGATCAAGAAAGTGCGAAAGTCGAGCGGGGACTTCCATCCAAGATCCGCGCGGGACCGTGCCACGCGGGTGCGGCGCGGTGGCGGGTGTGGTTAGGCGAGGTCGGCGAGGGTCTTGCGCCAGGCGTCCTGGTCGCGGGCGTCGCCGGGGAGGTTCATCTCGGCGAAGCGGATGATGCCCTCGCGGTCGATGATGAAGGTGCCCCGGTTGGCGAAGCCCCGCTCCTCGTTGAACACGCCGTACTCGCGGGCCACGCCGCCATGCGGCCAGAAGTCGGACAACAGCGGGAAGTCGTAGCCCTGCTGGTCGGCCCAGACCTTGTGGGCGTACGGGGAGTCGACGCTCACCGTGAGCACCTGGGTGGTCTCGTTGGCGAAGTCGCCGACGTTGTCCCGGACCGAGCAGAGCTCGCCCTGGCAGGTGCCGGTGAAGGCCAGCGGGTAGAACACCAGGAGTACGTTGCGGCCACGCAGGTCGGACAGGCGTACTTCCTGGTTGTTCTGGTCCTTGAGGACGAAATCGGGCGCCTCGGCGCCGACGTCGAGCGGCATGCGAAAACCTCCGTGTGATCAGCTCACCTGCGAGCATCGCACGGACGAATTTCCGGGAACCCCCAGGGTTAACGACGCTGCTTGGCGCCTCGCGGGGTGACCAGACGCGCGCCGCTCCAGTCGCGGCCGACGCTCAGGGTGGAGGTCTGCTGCAGGCCAGCCGTCGGCGCCGACTCGGTGATCTCACTCGGCTCGACGTGGCCGTCACGGCCTGCCTTGGGGGTCAGCAGCCACACGACGCCGGCCTCGGCCAGCGGCGTGAGCGCGTCAACCAACATGTCGACCAGGTCGCCGTCGCCGTCGCGCCACCACAGCAGCACGGCGTCGACAACCTCGTCGGTGTCCTCGTCGACCAGGTCGCCGACCCGGTCCATCAGGGCGTCACGAAGATCCTCGTCTACGTCGTCGTCGTATCCGATCTCCATGACGACCATGCCCGACTCGATGCCGAGCCGATCCGGCAGGCTCTTAACGCCGTCGGCCTGACCCGCGGTCGCGCTCACCGTCGATGCCTCCTCGTCCTCACTGACGCTCTCGGTGCGCCCGCACCATTAGCGGGTAGTCCACACAACCTGGGCGCCGCGCGCAAGTGGCGCACCGATTACTTGTGAAGATACGGCCTCTGCCAGGGGTCTTAACCGCGGGGCACACAGAAACCACCCAGGAAGCAGACACCGGGTCAGCGTCGCAGCAGGTCCCGCGCGCCGGCCATCACCGCCTCCTCGGACACCAACAGGTGCTGGGCGGCCGCGCCGAGCGGGATGAACGAGTCGACGGCCGACACGCGCCGCGCCGAGCCCTGGTAACCCGCGTCGACCAGGGCCGCGAGGACGCCCTCGCCCACGCCGCCGCTGCGGCGCGTCTCGTCGACGATGAGGACCCGGCCGGTCGCGGCGGACTCGCGGACGATGTCGGCGACCGGCAGCGGCGCGAGCCACCGCAGGTCCACGACGCGTACGCCGACGCCCTCGGCGGCCAGCCGCGCGGCGGCACGCAGCGACATCCGTACGCCGTTGCCGAAGGTGAGGATCGTGAGGTGCTCGCCAGCGTGGTAGACGCGGGCGCGGCCGATCGGCGCGTGGTCGCGCGCCCAGTCGCCGGGCGGGCCGTAGGGGTGCAGCCAGGCGTTGTCGCCCTCGGCGTACAGGTCGCGGGTGTGGTAGAGCGCGATGGGTTCGACCATCACGCACACGGCGCCCTCGGACTCGGCGGCGGCGAAGCAGGTGCGCAGCATGGGGGCCGCCTCGGCGGCGCTGGCGGGCACGCCGACGACCAGGCCGGGGATGTCGCGCAGCACCGCGACCGAGTTGTCGTTGTGGAAGTGCCCGCCGAAACCCTGCTGATAGGCGAGCCCTGCTACCCGTACCACCATGGGGTTCTTGTAGGCGCCCTGCGAGAAGAACTGCATCGTGGCGGCCTCGCCCCGCAGCTGGTCCTCGGCGTTGTGCAGATAAGCAAGATACTGAATCTCTGGTACGGGCAGGAGCCCGCCGCTGCCGGCGCCGAGCGCGAGGCCCAGGATCGACGTCTCGTCCAGCAGCGTGTCGAAGACCCGGGTGCGGCCGAACCGGCCGCGCAGGCCCTTGGTCACGCCGTAGACGCCGCCCTTCGCGGCGACGTCCTCGCCGAAGATCACGACGCCGGGGTTGGCCACGAGCGCGTCCGTGAGGGCCGCGTTGATCGTCTGGGCGAGGGTGAGCGGGCCGCCGTCCTCGGGCAGCTTGCCGCCGAACGCCTGGGACCGGGCGCCGAGCGCCGGGCCGGTCGCGGCGGCGGCCACGTCGCCGACGGCGCGGGCCACGCGTACCGGCTTGCGCGGCGCGAGTGGGGCGACGATCTCGGCGGCGGTGGCGAGCTTGGGTTCGGCGATGACCTCCTCGGCGACCCGGCGCACCCGCCAGCCGACCTCGTCGTAGCGGGCCAGCACGTCCGTGGCGCTGATGACGCCGGCGTGCACGAGCAGCGACGCGGTGGCGACGAGCGGGTCGCGGTCCACGTCGGCGGTGATCTGGGCGGCCGGCCGGTAGGCGACCTCCGCGTCGGCGCCCGCGTGACCCATGAGCCGGACGACGGACAGGTGCAGCACGGCGGGTCTGCGCTCCGCGCGGACCCAGGCCGCCGCCGCCACCGCCGCCTCGTACGCGGCGACGATGTCGCAGCCGTCGGCACTGAAGTAGCGGATGCCGGGGCGGCTGCGCAGCACCGACTCGACCCAGCCCTCGGGGGACCTCACGCTGATGCCGAGGCCGTTGTCCTCGCACACGAAGAGCAGGGGCAGCCGGTAGTCGGAGTGCTCCGCCCAGCCGGCGGTGTTGAACGCGGCCTGGGCGCTCGCGTGGTTGACCGACGCGTCGCCGAAGGAGCAGACGACGATGGCGTCGTCGGGGTACCCCGTGGGGGCGGCGACCCGCTGCGTGGCGGCGCCGGGCGGGATCGGCCCGACCCCGGGCCGGCGGGCGTGGCGCAGGTCGCGCTGCTCGATGGCGTACGCGAGGCCGACGGCGCGCGGCAGGTGCGACGCGATCGTCGAGGTGGTCGGGATGACGGCCAGGTCAGGGTGGCCGATCACCTTGTGCCGCCCGCCCGCGATGGGCTCGTCGGCCGACGCCACGATGCCGCGCAGCACGTCGCGGATCGCGTCGGGCCCGTTCGGCACCTGTGCCGCACGGGCGCAGTAGAACGCGCCGGAGCGGTAGTGCAGCAGCGCCGGGTCGGTGGGCGTCACGGCCGCGGCGACCGCCGCGTTGCCCTCGTGGCCCGACGAGCCGATCGTGTAGAACCCCTCGTTGAAGCTGCGTAGCCAGCGCGCGGCCAGGTCGAGGTGTCGGCTGGCGAGCTGGGCGTCGAAGAGTTCCAGGGCGGCCGCGCCGGTGAGTGCGGCGCCTTCCCGGATCGACGCGGTGGGGTCGGCACTCTCGGACGGGGCGGCGAGGGCGCTCACCGAGGCACGGAAATGCTCGTCGAGCTCCTGGGGGGTGGTCACACCCCAGGATGACCGACGAGGGCCCGTCCGTGCCACTGCCGTGGCCACTTCTCTCGACGGGCGGTCAGCGTCAGCCGGGGAGGAAGGAGAGGCGGACCTGGCGGGTGGGGTTGTCGCCGTTGGGGTCCACGAGGCAGATCGACTGCCAGGTGCCGAGGGCGACGCGGCCGCCGATCACGGGCAGGGTCGCGTGCGGCGGGATGAACGCCGGCAGGACATGGTCGCGGCCGTGGCCGGGCGAGCCGTGCCGGTGGCGCCACCGGTTGTCCGTCGGCAGGACGTCGTCGATGGCCGTGAGCAGGTCGTCGTCCGAGCCCGCGCCGGTCTCGATCACGGCGATGCCGGCGGTCGCGTGCGGCACGAAGACGTTCACCAGGCCGTCGCCCTGGCCGGCGACGAACCGGGCGACCTCGTCGGTGATGTCCACGACGCAGGGCTCGGCGCCGGTCCGGACCGAGAGGACATGGGTGCGCATCCGGACACCTTAGGCCGTACCCCCTGAAGATCATTTCACGGCCGGGAGTACGGCTATGCGTAAGTTCGTTACGCCCGTGGTCCGGGTTGTTACTGGTCGGTACATGTGTTCGTCGTCGCGTTGCGGGCCCGTCGGCGTGACGATGGATACGTCGAGGGGGCAGGATGACAGGAGAGGGGTCCTCCCCACCACACCCAACCGTCGGCCACGAGCCGACGGGGACATACGACGAAGGAACGCCTGTGGCCACCGAACGCAAGCGACCGGTGATCAGCGACGGCCTGCCGAGCCAGCTGCCCGACATCGACCCCGAGGAGACCTCGGAGTGGATCGATTCGTTGGACGGCGTGATCGACGCGGGTGGGCCGAAGCGCGCCCGGTACATCATGCTGCGGCTGCTCGAGCGCGCCCGCGAGCGCCAGGTCGGCGTGCCGCCGCTCACCACCACGGACTACATCAACACGATCGCGCCGGAGCGCGAACCGTGGTTCCCCGGCGACGAGAACGTGGAACGCGCCATCCGTCGGTACATCCGGTGGAACGCCGCCATGCTGGTGCACCGCGCGCAGCGGCCGGGCATCGGCGTGGGCGGGCACATCTCGACCTTCGCCAGCTCGGCCAGCCTGTACGAGGTGGGCTTCAACCACTTCTTCCGGGGCAAGGACCACCCGGGCGGCGGCGACCACATCTTCTTCCAGGGGCACGCCTCCCCGGGCATGTACGCGCGCGCGTTCCTCGAGGGCCGCCTGACCGAGCACCAGCTCGACGGGTTCCGCCAGGAGCTGTCGCACGCGGGCCCGGGCGGGGGCCTGCCGTCCTACCCGCACCCGCGCCTGATGCCCGACTTCTGGGAGTTCCCGACCGTCTCGATGGGTCTGGGTGGTATCAACGCCGTCTACCAGGCGCGGTTCAACCGCTACCTGCACCACCGGGGCTTCAAGGACACCAGCCAGCAGCGCGTGTGGGCGTTCCTCGGCGACGGCGAGATGGACGAGCCGGAGTCGGTCGGCGCGCTGTCGCTGGCGGCCCGCGAGGAGCTGGACAACCTCACTTTCGTGGTCAACTGCAACCTGCAGCGCCTCGACGGCCCGGTGCGCGGCAACGGCAAGGTCATCCAGGAGCTGGAGGCGTTCTTCCGCGGCGCGGGCTGGAACGTGATCAAGGTCGTCTGGGGCCGGGAGTGGGACCCGCTGCTCGCGGCGGACGTCGACGGCGCCCTGGTGAACCTCATGAACGTCACGCCGGACGGCGACTACCAGACGTACAAGGCCGAGTCCGGCGCGTACGTCCGGGAGCACTTCTTCGGTCGCGACCCGCGCACCCGCAAGCTCGTCGAGGGCATGACCGACGACGAGATCTGGGGCCTCAAGCGCGGCGGCCACGACTACCGCAAGCTCTACGCGGCATACAAGGCGGCGACCGAGCACACCGGCCAGCCGACCGTCATCCTGGCCAAGACCATCAAGGGTTGGACGCTGGGTTCGAGCTTCGAGGGCCGCAACGCCACGCACCAGATGAAGAAGCTGACGCTGACCGACCTGAAGTCGTTCCGCGACCGTCTCTCCCTGGACGTGCCGGACTCGGTGCTCGAGGCCGACCCCTACCAGCCGCCGTACCTGAAGCCCAACGCCGACGAGCTGGCGTACCTGAAGGAGCGGCGCGCGGCGCTCGGCGGGTCGATCCCGTCGCGGCGCACCACGACGATCCCGCTGAACCTGCCCGACAACAAGGTCTACGCGGACCTGAAGAAGGGCTCGGGCAAGCAGAAGGTCGCCACCACGATGGCGTTCGTCCGCCTGCTCAAGGACCTCATGAAGGACAAGGAGATCGGCAGGCGCTGGGTGCCGATCATCCCGGATGAGGCCCGCACGTTCGGCATGGACTCGCTGTTCCCGACGGCGAAGATCTACTCCCCGCACGGGCAGAACTACACCCCGGTCGACCGGGAGCTGTTCCTGTCCTACCGGGAGGCGACGACCGGGCAGATCCTGCACGAGGGCATCGACGAGGCCGGCTCGGTCGCGTCGTTCACCGCGGTGGGCTCGAGCTACGCCACCCACAACGAGACCATGATCCCGGTCTACATCTTCTACTCGATGTTCGGCTTCCAGCGCACCGCCGACGGGCTGTGGGCCGCCGCCGACCAGATGACGCGCGGCTTCCTGCTGGGCGCCACCGCCGGCCGGACCACGCTCAACGGCGAGGGCCTGCAGCACGAGGACGGGCACTCGCTGCTCATCGCGGCGACGAACCCGGCCGTCGTGGCGTACGACCCGGCGTTCGGCTTCGAGATCTCGCACATCGTCGAGGACGCCCTGCGGCGGATGTACGGCGAGAACCCGGAGAACATCTTCTACTACCTGACCGTCTACAACGAGCCGATCCACCAGCCGGTGGAGCCGGAGAACGTGGACGCGGCGGGCCTGCTGAAGGGCCTCTACAAGTACCTCCCCGCGCCGGCGATCGAGCCGTCCGCGGCGCACGCCACCGTGCCGAAGGCGCAGATCCTCGCCGCCGGCACCGGCATGCAGTGGGCGCTCAAGGCGCAGGACCTGCTCGCCACCGACTGGGGCGTGGCCGCCGACATCTGGTCGGCCACCTCCTGGACGGAGCTGCGCCGCGACGCGGTCGAGGTCGAGGAGTGGAACCTCATGCACCCCGACGCGGAGCCGCGCACGCCGTACGTGACGCAGGCGCTCAAGGGCGCCGAGGGTCCGGTCATCGCGGTCAGCGACTTCATGCGGGCCGTGCCGGACCTCATCTCGCGGTGGGTGCCCGGCGACTACGTCTCGCTCGGCACGGACGGCTTCGGCCTGTCCGACACCCGCCACGCGCTGCGCCGCCACTTCCACGTGGACGCGGAGACGATCGTGGTGGCGACGCTGCGCGAACTCGCCCGCCGCGGCGAGGTGCCGGCCTCCGCGCCGTCGGACGCCTTCCGCAAGTACGCCGTGGACGACATCACCGCCGCCCCGGTCGGCGAGACCGGTGGCGACTCGTAGGTCCCTAACAACGGACAGCGGCCGTCGCCTTCTCCAGGCGACGGCCGCTGTCCGTTCACGCGACCAGGGCAGGGTCAGAGCCAACTGGTGGCGAGCCATGCCGTCGCGACGGCGGCGGCCAGGAGGCCGATGTTGAGGCCGATGACGCGGGTCTCACCACGGGAGACGTGGACGACAATGCCGCCCACCTGGATCAGCGCCAGGCCGATCGCCGCGACGAGCGCCAGCACCGGGGCGATCCCGGTCAGCGGCGGCAGGATCAGGCCGACAGCGCCGAGGATCTCCAGGGTGCCGATGAGCCGGACCGCCGGCATGGGAATCTGGTCGACCCAGGCCATCATGGGCCGGAGCTGGTCCTGGGTCCGGCTGACCTTCAGGCCGCCCGCGTAGAGGTAGAACAGCGCCAGCAGCCCGGCGAGGATCCAGTAGGCAATATGCACGGCAGGGCCTTTCCAACAGGATGGTTACTGGTCGTAACCAGCCCTATCATGGGGCACTATTGAGGGCCCTACAAAAGGCACACGCGTGTGCGTTGGGCACAGGGAGCTGTCGTGGAGTACGAGCACACCTGCATGATCCGGGGCGACGGTGGCCGGACGATCCGCGCGATCCTCGACCGGATCTGCAACAAGTGGACGCTGTTGATCGTGGCAACCCTGGACGGCGGCACGCTCCGCTTCACCGAACTGCAGCAGCAGATCCCCGGCATCTCCCAGCGCATGCTGACCCTGACCCTGCGCAACCTCGAACGCGACGGCCTGGTCTCCCGCACGGTGTTCGCGGAGGTCCCGCCCAGGGTCGAGTACGCGCTCACCCCGACGGGCAGGAGCCTCATCCCACCGGCGCTGACCCTGGCCAACTGGGCGATAACCAACGTGCCCGCGATCGAGGCCAGCCGCGCCGCCTACGAACAACGGTGACCTGCCTTGACGCCGGCGGGCAAGGTCTAGCGTCGTGGGCATGCGGATCGGAGAGCTGGCGCAGACGGCCAACACGAGCACCCGCACGCTGCTGGTGTTCCGCGGACGCCGCTTCGCCAGCTCATGGACGCTCACGCGGCCGTCAGGTGAGCTCGACGCGGCCCCGGGCGCGACGCAGCTTCTGCACCAGGTCGACCACGCCCAGGATGACGAACATCAGGAGGGCGAACTTGACGACGTCGTCGGTGGGTCGCGCCCGGTAGACGGGGCCGGCGACGAGCACGGCGGCCATCACTGCGGTCAACACGACGGTGAGCCAGATGTCGACGCGCCGCGACCGGTCGTCCCACCGGCCCCGGACCACGAGGTATCCCAGGAACACCAGCTCGGCGCCCAGCACCGCGAGGATGGCCGGCGCGCCCCACCGCAGGAACCCCGGGTCGTACTCGAACGCCGCGTACGCCGCCGGGGCGGCCCGTCCGCCGAAGAGCACGTCGAGCATGAGGTCCGGACGGATCAGCACGAACGTGCCGACCGCGGCAGCCGCCAGGCCCACCGCGCCGCCGACCCGGTTGAACCGCTCGCGCGGGACCCGCGGCCGCCACTCGGCGCCGCTGGGCCACCGGCCGCGGGCCCAGCGGGCGACGGCGAGCCCACCGGCGAACAGGCCGCCCCACAGCAGCGACAACGTGACGGTGCCGTACCAGAAGCGCTGCAGCACGAGGAGCGCCTCGCCGCCCTCCCGCAGGGCCGTCGCGAGACTGACGATCCCGGCGACAACCGCGCCACCGACCACCGCCGCCCGCAACGACACCGGGTCGGGAGGGACGACGACAACGCCGGCCGGCGCGTAGCGGGCGGCCACGTCGGCCGGGCGCCCGAACGCCCGCAGCATGTCGAGCGCCACCTGCTCGTCGGGCAGCCCGTCGGCCGCCGCCCGGGCGCCGGCCAACTCGTCGGCGAGCAGCCCGCGCAGCTCCAACGCGAGGTCGGCCCGCTGGTCACGGGGCAGATACGCTACGACGTCCGCCACATAGGCGTCCAATAGCCGGTCCGCGTTCATGACGGCCCACCCTCCAGGAGTTGGTCCACGGTCTGGTGCAGGCCGCGCCACGCGTCGGCCAGCTTGCGGTAGAGCACGCGCCCCTCGGCGCTCAGTGTGTAGTAGCGGCGCGGCGAGCCCTCGTCCGTGCGCCATTCGCTGACGAGGACGCCCTGGGACTCCAACCGCCGCAGCAACGGGTAGAGCGTGCCCTCCTCGATCGGCATGCCCCGGTCGGCGAGCGAGCGCCGCAGCTCGTAGCCGTACCGAAAGGTGCCGAGCTGCGACAACGCGGCGAGCACCACGACGCCGCGCCGCAGCTCCAGCTCGAGCTTGTCAAAAGCACCCTCAACCCCCATGCACCACATAGTACTGTGTGCCACACAGTCCCGTCCACGAAAAGATCTTCGGGCCCTCCGGCCGTCCCAACGACCGACTGTCCAACCGTTGGCGCATCCGCTACGACGTGGCCGTGGTCGGGTACGACAACTGGGAGGTGCTGGCCGCGGACTGCCGGCCGCCGCTGACCACCGTGGACCTGGACCTGGAGCGCCGCCGCGGTCGCGTACCTGCTGGAGGCCCTGGACGGCAGTCGCCGGGCCGGGGTCATCCGCCAGCCCGGTCGCCTCGTGGTCCGCGAGTCCACCGGCCCTCGTCCGCGCCAGGCGTGAGGGATGCTCCGCACGCTTGCTGAACCTCTGTGGCACTGCTGTGGCACCGGACCGGAACGCCTACAGCAACACGGCGCGGCGACCGATCCGGTCGCCGCGCCGTGGGCTGTGTAGGTCGCCGTTACGGCGTGGCCGACGGGTCCGGGGTCGGGGTGGCCTCCGTGCCACCCTCGGTCGGCTCCGGCGGGATCGGCAGGGCGCTGCCGTCGGTCCACTTCTTCCAGCTCAGCTGCCAGTCACCGAGGCCGTCGCGCGGGTCGAGCTGCTTGCCCGTGTTCTTCACGTCGATGACGTCGCCGGGGCGGAAGTTGTCGAACATCCAGTAGATGAAGCTCGGCCCGATGTTGATGCAGCCGTGCGACGTGTTCTGCTTGCCGTGCGCCCAGATGTTCCAGTCGGCCAGGTGGAAGAACTCGCCGGAGTTCGAGATCCGGACCGCCTTCTTGATAAGTGAGTCGTAGTAGTTGGGCGAGTTCTTGTCGGTGATGCCGAAGCTCGCCGACGTCATCCGGTACTCGTTGTGCTTCAGCATGACCACGTGCACGCCGCTGTACGTCCGGAAGTCGATCTTCTCGCCGTTCGCGCCGGTCTCGACCTGGTCCTTGCCCATGCTGATCGGGATGCCGGCACTGACGTCCTTGCCGTTGATCTTCTTGACCTGCTTGCCGTCGAAGTAGACCTTCATGCGCTTGGTCTTGGCGTCGGCGATGGCGATGTGCGAGGCGCCGATCTTGAAGGAGGCGGAGACGTCCTGCTGGCCGTAGAGGCCGTTGCCGAGGTTCTTGCCGTAGACGCTGGCCTTCACGGTCACCTTGGTGCCCGCCGGCCAGTACTCCTTGGGGCGCCAGTGCACCTCACGGTTGTCGAACCAGTGCCACACCCCGTACACCGGCGGGTCGGTCTTGACGGTCAGCGACTCCTCGGCGGCCTTCTTGTCCTTGATCGGCTCGTCGAACCAGACCGTGATCGGCTGGCCGACACCGAAGGTGCCGCCGTCGAGCATCGTGCCGTAGTTGGCGCGCAGGTACGGCAGGGTCAGGTTCTTCGGCTTGACCGTCGTGAACTTCGTCGTCTGGTCGTACGTCTTGCCGTCGGCGCCGGTCGCCGTCACCTTCATGGTGTACGTCTTGTTGTAGCCGAGCTTCTCGGTCACCTGCCAGCTGCGACGGTCGGCGTCGAACTCGCCCTTGACGGCCTTGCCGGACGAGTTGGTGAGCTTCACCTCGGTCAGCGAGCCCCCGTTGATCTCCGCTCCGATCGGCCCGGCCGGGGAGACGTTCTTGGCATTGGCGGCGGGCGTGACGGTCAGCGCCGACTCGCCGGGGCCGGCGGTGGCGCCGGGGCTCGCGGTGGCATCGCCGGGCGAGTGCCACTTCGCATCGGCGGACGAGCCGCACGCACCGGTCAGCGCGACCGCGACCGTCAACGCGAGCGCCGCGGCGACACGCAGCCTCACCTGCCCAGACCGCAACATGACGACTCCTCCCACATACCGCCAGTAGGCGCGCCGGGGCAAGACCCGGCGCACCTGCACCGGAGGCTACTTCGTCGAATCAACCCCTGCATACCCGCCGTATCGGCGAGTGGCAATTGCCCTATATGTCCCTCGACCCAAGGAACCTGGTTGCGAACACGTACCGCCCCGGACCTACGCTGAACGCGTGACGGTACGCGTACGCTTTGCCCCATCTCCGACCGGCATGTTCCATGTCGGCGGCGCCCGGTCGGCCCTGCAGAACTGGATCTATGCCAAGCAACACAGCGGCACCTTCGTGCTGCGCATAGAGGACACCGATCTGTCGCGTAACCGACCCGAGTGGATCGACGGCATCCTGTCGGCGCTCGACTGGATCGGCATCGCCCGCGGCACGTACGAGGGGCCGTACTTCCAGTCCGAGAACGCCCAGGCGCAGCGGGCCGCGGCCGGCCAGCTCCTGCGCGACGGCCGGGCCTACTACTGCGACTGCACCCGCGAGCAGGTCACCGAGCGGGCCGCGGTGCGCGGCGGCGCCGCGCAGTACGCCGGGTACGACGGCTTCTGCCGTGACCGCGGCCTCGAGGCCGCCCCCGGCCGCGCGCTGCGCTTCCGCACGCCCGACGAGGGCGTGACCACGGTCGTCGACCTGGTCCGCGGCGAGCCCACGTTCGAGAACAGGCTCATCGAGGACTTCGTCATCGCGCGCGGCGACGGCTCGCCCGTCTTCCTGCTCGCCAACGTCGTCGACGACATCATCATGAAGATCACCCACGTGATCCGGGCCGAGGAGCACCTGCCCAACACCCCCAAGCAGCAGCTGCTCTGGGACGCGCTCGGTGTGACCCCGCCGATCTGGGCGCACGTGCCGGTCGTGGTGAACGAGAAGCGGCAGAAGCTGTCGAAGCGCCGCGACAAGGTGGCGCTGGAGGCGTACCGGGCCGAGGGTTACCTCGCCGACGCCATGCGCAACTACCTCATGCTGCTCGGCTGGGCGCCGAGCGGCGACCGGGAGATCGTCCCGTGGGACGTCATCGAGGACGAGTTCCGCCTGGAGGAGGTCAACCCCTCCCCCGCGTTCTTCGACGAGAAGAAGCTGCGCGCGTTCAACGGCGAGTACATCCGCGCGCTCAGCGTCGCGGACTTCATCGAGGCGTGCCAGCCCTGGCTCACCGGCGAGATCGGCGGCGCCCGGGTGGCCCCCTGGCCCGCCGAGGCGTACGACCCGGCGGTGTTCGCGGCGGTGGCCGAGCTCGCGCAGACCCGGGTGGCCATCCTCTCCGAGATCATCCCGAACGTGGACTTCCTGTTCCTCGACGAGCCGGAGGTCGACGAGGCCGCGTGGGCCAAGGCGATGAAGGAGGGCGCGGCCGACCTGCTCGGCGCGGCGATCTCCGCTTTCGAGGCCGCGCCCGACTGGGCGGCCGAGCCGCTCAAGACGGCGCTGGAGGAGGTCGGTCTCGCCCGCGGTCTCAAGCTGGGCAAGGCCCAGGCCCCGGTCCGCGTCGCGGTGACGGGCCGCTCGGTGGGCCTCCCGCTGTTCGAGTCCCTCGAGGTCCTCGGCCGCGACCGCACCCTGGCCCGCCTGCGGGCCGCACTCGGCCGCCTTACGACCGCCTGATACCCGCCCTCCACGCCGCCTCGCCGCTACACCCCACCGCGCTCCGCGCGGTGCATCCGACGTTGACCGTTGGACCTGTTATCCGCGCCGGAATAACCGGCCTGGCGGTCCAAATGTCGGGCGGCGTAGCGCGGGCGGCGGGGACGGCGGAGGGCGGGAGAGGGTGGTGCGGATCAGGCCTGGCGGATGGCCTCGGCGCCGATCTCGATCTTGATCTTCTTGCCGACCAGGACGCCGCCCGTCTCGAGGGTCTGGTTCCAGGTGAGGCCGAAGTCCTCGCGGTCGATCTCGGTGGTCGCGGTGAAGCCGACGACCTCCTGGCCCCACGGGCTCTTGGCGACGCCCTCGAACTCGACGGCCAGCTCGACCTCGCGGGTCACGCCGGCGACGGTGAGGTCACCCACGAGGGTGAACTCGCCGCCCTTGAAGTCGGCGACCCGGGTGCTCCTGAAGGTCAGCTCCGGGTGGGCCTCCACATTGAGGAAGTCACCGCTGCGCAGGTGGTTGTCCCGGTCGGCCTGGCCGGTGCTGATGCTCTTCGTGGCGATGGTCACGTCGACGGACGACGCGAGCGGGTCCTCGCCGACCGTGATCGTGCCCGTGACATCTTCGAACGCGCCACGGACCTTGGAGACCATGAGGTGGCGCGCCACGAAGCCGACCGTCGTGTGGGCCGGGTCAAGGGCGAACGTGCCGGCCTCGGGGATGGTGATGCCCTGGTAGTCGCGGGTGGCAAGCGCAGGCGTGGTCATGACGTACTCCTCCAAGAGCTAATGCTTGTACAGACGATGTCTGACGCAACAACAATAACCTAAGCAATAATCCCCGTGTCAACGGTTGATAGGATGGATGTGTGACAGCCCACCCCACCCACACGAACGCCCCGTCGGCCACCCAGCACGACCGGGCGCGCTATGACGACGACCGGATCACGGCCATGGGCCTGTTCGCCGAGGTCATCGGTGGCCTGAACGCGAAGTTCTCCGCCCAGGTCGGCGACCACAAGCTCTCCATGGTCGAGTTCGAGGTGCTGCTGCGCCTGGCCCGCTCCCCCCAGCAGGCCCTGCGCATGACCGACCTCGCGACCCAGACGCTGCTCACCACGAGCGGCATCACCCGCGTGGTCGACCGCCTGGAGCGCGACGGCCTGGTCCGCCGGTTCGCCTGCCCGACCGACCGCCGCGGCCTGCTCGCCGGCATCACCGACGCGGGCCTGGCCCGCCTCAACGGCGTCATGCCCGGCCACATCGACACGATCGACCGGTGGTTCACCGGCCAGCTCAGCGACGACGAGCTGACCACGTTCCTGACGATCCTGCGCAAGCTGCGCGACATCGTCCGCCCCGGCGCCGTCGCGGGCGCGCGTCCGGCACACCGCTGAGCCGGCGCTGCGGGTCGAGTCGGCCACCTCGGCACGCGCCGGGTCCGGGCGGTCAGTAGGGTCGGCGGCGTGGACGTGTCGATCGTGCTGCGGTACCGCAAGGCCGTGACGTACGGGCATCACACGCTGCTCGCAGCGCTGGAGGAGCACGAGACGCCGGTGCGGCACGAGGTGCGCTTCGGCACGGACGCGGCCACCACGGTCGCGGAGATCAGGGCCGCGCTGGGCGGCGCGGCGCGCGTACTCGTGTTGTGGTCTTTTTATTCGCCGGATGCCGAGGGACTGGCCGCTGAGCTGGCCGGGATCCGGGCGGCGGTCGACGACCCGCGCGTGCTGCACGTGGCCGGCGGGGTGCACGCGACCGCCGAGCCGGTGCCGACGTTGGACGCCGGGTGGGACGTGGCCGCCGTCGGCGAGGGTGAGGCGACGCTGCTGGGGCTGGTCGGCGCGGTCGGGTCCGGCGGCGACCTCGCGTCGGTGCCCGGGCTGGTGTTCCGGGACCCGGCCGGCGAGGTCGTCCGGACCGGCAGGGCGCACCGGGGGCCACTGGACCGGTACCGGGCGTTTCCGGTGACCCACAAGCGGTTCAACCCGATCGAGATCACGCGCGGTTGCGTGTACGCGTGCCGGTTCTGCCAGACGCCGTTCATGTTCTCCGCGAAGTTCCGCCACCGCAGCGTCGAGAACGTGCGCTGGCACGTGCGGCGGATGCGCGAGGCGCGGCTGCGCGACGTCCGGTTCATCACGCCGACGTCGCTGTCCTACGGCACGCAGGACGAGACGCCCGACCTCGCCGCCGTCGAGGAGCTGCTCGCGGCGTGCAAGGAGGAGATCGGGCCGGACGGGCGGGTGTTCTTCGGGTCGTTCCCCTCCGAGATCCGGCCCGAGCACATCACGGTCGACGCGCTGCGGCTCGTGCGGAAGTACTGCGCGAACGACAACCTCATCGTCGGCGCGCAGTCCGGCTCGGAGGATGTGCTGGCCACGGCCAAGCGGGGCCACGACGTGGAATCGGTGCGCCGCGCGGTGCGGGTCGGCATCCAGGAGGGCTTCCGGATCAACGTCGACATGATCTTCGGGATGCCCGGCGAGGGGGCCGCGCAGGTCGCCGACTCGCTGGCGCTGGCCCGGGAGCTCGCCGGCCTCGGGGCCCGCATCCACGCGCACACGTTCATGCCGCTGCCGGGCACCCCGTGGCGCGACGCCCCGCCCGGCCGGGTGGACCCGGAGACGATCCGCGAGGTCGACCGGCTCAGCCGCCGCGGCGCGCTCTACGGCCACTGGCAGAAACAACAGGACCACGCGGTACGCCTCGCCGACGCGGCCGCGGCGAATCCCCGGCCCGGGCGCTCCCGCACGCTGCCGGTCCTCCCCGCGCCGTCCCGCCCGCCCGCCGACGACTGACCGTCAGGACGTTTGAGGATCCGCCAGCTGAGCGGCCCTGGCGAAGCGGCGGGCCAGGTGGGCGAAGGCCGCCTGGAGTTCTGTCGGGCCGATGACCTCGATGTCGGCGTCGAACCTGCCGATCAGGGCGGCCAGGCCGGGCCAGGACCAGGCGCCCATGACCAGCCGGCAGCGGTCGGGGCCCAGCTCCTCGACGACGGCGTCGCCGGCGAAGCCGGACACGACGGCGGCCGGCCGGTGCAGGATCACCTCGCCCCGGCACGGCCAGTCCCGGGCGCCGGCCGCGCCGGAGAACCGGTGGGCGATGAACGCCGCCACGTCGCCGCCGGGCAGGTCGCGCGGGGTGAAGCGCGGACCGGTGGGCACGCGGGGGCTGATCCGGTCGACCCGGAAGGTGCGCCAGTCGTCGCGGTCGAGGTCCCAGGCGACGAGGTACCAGCGCCCGCCCCACGTGACCAGGTGGTGCGGCTGCGTGCGGCGCGGGGGCGCGGCCGGGTCGGCGCCGGCGTAGTCGAAGCGCAACGTCTCGCGGGCGTGCACGGCGGCGCTGAGCGTCACCAGCACCTGGGGATCCACCTGCGGGCTGGGCCAGGGCCCCTGGCGCTCGACGGCGGTGACCCGCAGGGCGTCCACCCGGTGGCGCAGCCGCGCGGGCATGACCTGCCGGACCGTGTTCAGCGCCCGGGTAGCGGCCTCCTCGATGCCCGCGCCGGTCGTCGCGGCGGTCTGGAGCGCGACGGCGAGGGCGACGGCCTGGTCGTCGTCGAACAGCAGCGGCGGCAGCTCGCTGCCGGCGCCGAGCCGGTAGCCGCCGTCGGGGCCCTTCGTCGCCGCGATCGGGTAACCCAGCTCGCGCAGGCGGTCCACGTCGCGGCGCACGGTGCGCGGGCTGACCGCCAGCCGGTCGGCCAGCAGCGCCCCCGGCCAGTCGCGCCGGGCCTGCAGCAGAGAGAGCAGTTCGAGCAGGCGAGCGGACGTCTTCGGCATGCCGCCAGTATCGCCCGCAGAAGAGGACAGATCCTGACCGCTTCTCCTGCGAGAGTGGTCTGGTAACCGAACCGGAGGGGATCTGATGACGATGACAACCGCACTCGACGCCGAGCGGGCCGACCTGCTCGCCGAACTCGCGGTCGCGCGGGCGGCGCTGACCAACACGACCCGAGGCCTCACCGACGAGCAGGCCGGCGCGCGCCCGACGGTCAGCGAGCTGTGCCTGGGCGGGCTGATCAAGCACGTCACGGCCTGCGAGGAGGGCTGGCTGCGGTTCGCCGTGGCGGGCGCTTCGGCGATCAGCTACGACCTGCCCGACGGGGTCACCTGGGCCGACATCGAGGCCGGCACGGCGCGCGAGCTGCCGAGCTGGCTGACCGACCGGGTGACCGAGTTCCAGATGCTGCCCGGCGAGACGCTGGCCGGGATCCTCGAGCGCTACGCCGAGGTCGCCGCCCACAGCGAGAAGGTCATCACCACCATCCCCGACCTGTCCGCGACGCACCCGCTGCCGGCGGCGCCCTGGCACGAGCCGGGCTCGGCGTGGAGCGTGCGCCGGGTGCTGCTGCACGTCATCGCCGAAACGGTCCAGCACGCCGGGCACGCCGACATCCTGCGCGAGACGATCGACGGCCAGACCTCCACCTGACCGACGACCGCCCGCGTTACGGCGACGGTCCGGCGCCTTCACCGGTTGCCGGGCCGTGGCACGTCTCCCGAGGGCGATCGCGAAGGGCGTTAGCGGGAAACGTCGGGTCCCGCCCGGAAGATCGCCGTTTCGAGGCAAAAACCCCTGCCACAGCGCAGTTTCGTACCCCCGAACGCCGATCATTCCGGCCAACCGCCCGGCCGTGATCGGCGCCCCGGACGCCACCCGCGGCGCTACGGCGCCATGGCGCGGGATCCAGGGCCGCGCTCCCGACGTGGGGTGGCGGGAGTGGCCAGGTAGCGGGTCGCCAGGGCGTAGGCGGGTGGGACGAGGGCGACCGCGCAGAGCCAGCCGCCGACGACGTCGCTCGGCCAATGTACGCAGAGCATGGCTCTGCTCACCCCCACGAGGCAGGACCAGCCGATCATGGCGGTGACCAGCGCGGACCGCGCGAGAAAACCGCGCGCCGACGGCCAGAGGAGCATGCCGAGCAGGATCGCGCCCGTGGTCGCGGCCATCGTGTGGGAACTCGGGAAGCTCGGCGGCTCCACCGTGACGAAGAACGCCGGCGGGCGGGGACGGTGGACCGCCAGCCGCAGGGCGCGGAACACGAACTGGGAGGCCAGCACCGCGAGCGACACCACGAGCACCTCGCGACGCCGGCCGCGCCGGATCAGGACCAGGGCGGCGATCAGCCAGACGGCCAGCGCGAACGCCGAGCTGCCCGCGTGCGTGACCACCTTCCAGACCGCGATCCAGGCGTCGTGCTGTCGGCCGAAGGCGTACCAACGGGTGTTGAGGCTCGTGTCGAGCGTGGCGAGCGGGCCCCACGACGTCTCGACCGCGAACGTCAGCGCCGCCAGCGCGAGCCCGCAGGCTGCCGACACGTACCACCACCAACGCCCGTCGGTCCGCATCCGGCGATGATCGCACGCGGCGCGCGCCCCCGTCGGCGGCGTGCGGGTGCGGACCCCGCCGTGCGAGGCTGGTCCGATGGCGGCAGGTGGGACGGACGGCGAGCTGACCGAGAGCGTCCGGATGATCGAACGCGCGGCCGGCGGGCTGGCCACGGCGAGCGTGTCGCGCATGGACGACGTGCTGCCGTGGTTCCGGGAGCTGCCCGCCGACCAGCGCGCCTGGGTCATGCTCGTCGCGCAGGCCGGCGTGCGGTCCTTCGTCGAATGGCTGCGTGGGGCGGGCCGGCACGCGGACGGCACCCAGGAGGTCTCCGACGAGATCTTCGACGCGGCGCCCCGGGCGCTGGCCCGGTCGATCAGCCTCCAGCAGACGGTGCAGCTCATCCAGGTCACCATCGACGTCGTCGAGCAGCAGGTGACGCACCTCGCGGCGCCCGGCGAGGAGCGCGCGGTCTCCGACGCGATGCTGCGGTTCTCGCGCGAGGTGGCGTTCGCGGCGGCGCGGGTGTACGCGCGGGCGGCCGACTCGCGCGGCGCCTGGGACGCGCGGCTGCAGGCCCTGCTCGTGGACGCGCTGCTGCGCGGCGACTCCGCCGACGAGCTGGCCAGCCGGGCGGCCGCGCTGAACTGGGGCGACACGTCGCCGGCCGCGGTGGCGGTGGGGCGCTCGCCGGGCGGGGAGGCGGCCGCCGTGCTGCACGTGCTGCACCGGCTCGCCCGCCGCGTCGGGCTCGACGTGATCGGCGGCGTGCACGGCGACCGGTTGGTGCTGGTCCTCGGGGGTACGCACGACCCGGTGCACGCGACGGAGCGGCTGCTCGCGGCGTTCGGGGAGGGGCCCGTCGTGGTGGGGCCGCCGGTGCCGAGCCTCGACGAGGCGACCGAGTCGGCGCGCGCGGCGCTCGCCGGGTTCCGGGCCGTGCCGGCGTGGCCGAACGCGCCGCGACCCGTCGCGGCGACCGAGCTGCTGCCGGAGCGGGCGCTCGCGGGCGACGCGGAGGCCCGCCGGATCCTGCGCCAGGAGATCTACGGCGCGCTGGTGCGCTCGGGCGGCGAGCTGCTGGAGACCCTCGACGGGTTCTTCACGGCCGGCAACGTCCTGGAGAGCGCCGCCCGGGCGCTGTACGTGCACCCCAACACCGTCCGCTACCGGCTGCGCCGGATCGCGGAGATCACCGGGCTCACGCCGACCTCGCCGCGGGACGCGTTCGCGCTGCGGATGGCGCTGACGATCGGTCGGCTCGACCCGGCGTTGCCGGCACCGCCGGCGCCGATCGCTCCCGCCCTTGAGGCGGAATCGCTGCAAAATTAACGAAAGCCGCAGGCATAACGTGATCTAGATCTACGTTTTGGAGGATCCCTACAAAGATTCTCGTCGGATGTCGTGGGGTGCGCGCACGAACTAACCCAGCGGTATCCGGAAGAGTCGTAGTCGTGCTCGCCGTACTCGCTCCCGGACAGGGAGCTCAGAAGCCCGGCTTCCTCGCTCCATGGCTTGATCTTCCCGGTGCGGAAGCTCGGCTGCGCTGGTGGTCCGCCCTTGCCGGAACGGATCTCGTCCACCTCGGCACCGCCGCGGACGCCGACGAGATCAAGGACACCGCGAAGACCCAGCCGCTGCTGGTCGCCGCCGCGCTGCTCGCCGCCGGCCAGCTGCCCCTCGACGACGTCGGCCTCGTCGCCGGCCACAGCGTCGGCGAGCTCGGCGCCGCCGGCATCGCCGGCGTCCTCAGCCCCGAGGCGGCCGTCACGCTCGCCGGGGTGCGCGGCCGGGAAATGGCCGCCGCGTGCGCGCTGGAGGGCACCGGCATGAGCGCCATCCTCGGCGGCGACCCCGTCGAGGTGCTGGGCGCCATCGAGTCCGCCGGGCTCACCCCCGCCAACCGCAACGGCGCCGGCCAGGTCGTGGCCGCCGGGTCGCTCGCCGGGCTGGAGAAGCTCGCCGCCGCCCCGCCCGCCAAGGCGCGCATCATCACGCTGCAGGTCGCGGGGGCGTTCCACACGCCGTACATGGCGCCGGCCGAGAAGGCCCTGGCCGCCGTCGCCGGCGGGATCACCCCGACCAACCCGCACAAGATCCTGCTCTCCAACGCCGACGGCGCGGCCGTGGCGCACGGCCCGACCATGCTGTCGCGGCTCGTCGCCCAGGTCACCGCGCCCGTCCGCTGGGACCTGTGCATGCGGACCATGGCCGACCTCGGCGTCACCGCCGTCATCGAGCTGCCCCCGGCGGGCACGCTGGCCGGCCTCATCAAGCGGGAGCTCAAGGACAACCCGCCGGAGATCGTCACGCTGAACACCCCCGACGACCTCAAGGCCGCCCGCGACCTCATCGCCCGCCACGCCGTGGCGCCCAGCCACGAGCCGACCATGGCGTTCCTCGTGGCCGTCGCGCCGGTCGCCGGGACGTTCGAGCCGCTGGACGGGCTGGACGAGGGGACGACCGTCACCGACAACCAGGTGATCGGGCACGTCGTCACCCGCCAGGGGCGCACCGAGGTCCTCGCGCACGACCCGGGCGTCCTCGTCGAATGGCTCGCCCACCACGAAGACCCGGTCGCGCCCGGGCAGCCCCTCGCCCGCATCGGAGGCCACCAATGAGCAAAATCCTGAGCCTCGGCCACTACCAGCCGTCGCGGGTGCTCACCAACGACGACCTCGCGCAGATGGTCGACACCAACGACGAGTGGATCCGCGACCGGGTCGGCATCGCCACCCGCCGCATCGCGGCCCCCGACGAGACCGTCGCCGACATGGCCTCGGCCGCCGCGGAGAAGGCCCTGGCCAGCTCCGGGCTGACCGCCGCCGACATCGACCTCGTCGCGGTCGCCACGACCTCGTCGATCGACCGGTGCCCCAACGTCGCCGCGCGGGTGGCGGCCAAGCTCGGCATCGCCGCGCCGGCCGCCTACGACCTGAACACCGCCTGCTCGGGCTTCTCGTACGTGCTGGCCACCGCCGACCACGCGATCACCGCCGGGGCGGCCCGCAACGCGCTCGTCATCGGGGCCGAGAAGCTCTCCGACATCACCGACTGGACCGACCGGTCCACCTGCATCATCTTCGGCGACGGGGCCGGCGCCGCCGTGGTGACCGCCGACGCCGCCGGCGAGAAGGCCGGCATCGGCCCGGTGGTCTGGGGCTCCGCGCCCAGCGAGGCGATCCGGATCGAGGGCTGGCGGCCCTACATCCAGCAGGAGGGGCAGTCGGTCTTCCGGTGGGCGACCACCGCGCTGGCCCCGCTCGCCCTGCAGGCCTGCGAGCGCGCGGGCGTCGCGCCCACCGAGCTGGCCGCGTTCGTGCCGCACCAGGCCAACACCCGCATCATCGACGGCATCGCCAAGCGTCTCGGCCTCGCCGACGCCATCATCGCCAAGGACATCATCGAGTCGGGCAACACCTCGGCCGCCAGTGTCCCGTTGGCCCTGTCGAAGCTCGTCGAGCGCGGCGAGGTGCCCTCCGGCGCCCCCGTGCTGCTGTTCGGCTTCGGCGGCGGCCTCACCTATGCCGGGCAGGTCGTCCGCTGCCCGTGACCAGACGTCTCCGGGCCGCAGACCGCGGGCCCGGACGGACCCCATAAGAAGGGAAGCACCGCAGATGACCCGTGAAGAGATCACCACTGGCCTCGCCGAGATTCTCGAGGAGGTCGCCGGGGTGAACCCGGACGACGTGGCCGAGGGGAAGTCCTTCACCGATGACCTGGACGTCGACTCGCTGTCGATGGTGGAGGTTGTCGTGGCGGCCGAGGAGAAGTTCGGCGTGAAGATCCCCGACGAGGAGGTCCAGAACCTCAAGACCGTCGGTGACGCGGTCTCGTACATCCTCAAGGCAGCCTGAGCTGCATTGTCGTCCCGGCGGCCGGTTGGTCGCCTCGGTAGCGGGGGGGGGCGGCCGGCCGCCCACCGCGGAACATGAAGAAGGCGGAACGTGACCCGTCCAGACGTAGTCGTCACCGGGCTCGGCGCGACGACCCCGCTCGGCGGGGACGTTGCCTCGACCTGGGAAGCCATGCTCGCCGGCCGCTCCGGCGTCAGCCCCATCACGCAGGCGTGGGCAGCCGACCTGCCCGTACGGATCGCCGCGCAGCTCGCGGTCGACCCGTCCGAGAAGATCGACCGGGTGAAGCTGCGCCGCCTGGACCGCTCCGAGGCGGTCGCGCTGATCGCGGCCCAGGAGGCCTGGGCCGACGCCGGCCTGGCGGACGTTGACATCGACCTTGAGCGCCTCGCGGTCAGCGTCGGCACCGGCATCGGCGGGGCGCAGACCCTGCTCGCCCAGGACGACATCCTGGAGGCCAGCGGCGCCCGCCGGGTCTCCCCGCACACCGTGCCCATGCTCATGCCCAACGGCCCGGCCGCGTGGGTCGGCCTGGAACTGCACGCGAAGGCCGGCGTCCACTCGGTCGCCAGCGCCTGCGCCACCGGCGCCGAGGCCATCGCCCTGGGCCTGGACATCATCCGCTCCGGTCGCGCCGACATCGTCGTGGCCGGCGGCACCGAGGCCGTCGTGCACCCGCTGCCGATCGCCGGCTTCGCGTCCGCGCGGGCCATGTCCACGCGCAACGACGAGCCGGAGCGCGCGTCGCGGCCGTGGGACAAGGGCCGCGACGGGTTCGTCCTCGGCGAGGGCGCGGGCGTCCTCGTCCTGGAGCGGGTCGACCACGCCGCCGCCCGCGGCGCGCGCGTCTACGCCCGCCTCGCCGGCTCCGGCATCACCTCCGACGGGTTCGACATCGTGCAGCCCGACCCGGAGGGCGCCGGCTTCGTCCGGGCCGTCCGCAAGGCGCTCGCCGACGCCGACCTGTCGCCCGCCGACATCGTGCACGTCAACGCCCACGCCACCTCGACGCCGACCGGCGACATGATCGAGGTGAACGGGCTGCGGGCCGCGCTCGGCGAGCACCCGGTGCTCACCGCCTCGAAGTCGATGGTCGGTCACCTGCTCGGCGCCGCCGGCGCCGTGGAATCCATCGCGACCGTGCTGGCCATCCGTGACAGTGTCGTACCGCCGACCATCAACCTCGATGACCCGGACGACGACCTCACGCTGGACGTCGCGGCCCAGAAGCCGCGACCGATGGACATCCCCGCCGCGCTGAACAACTCGTTCGGCTTCGGCGGCCACAACGTCGCCCTGATCTTCACGCGTCCCTGACCCGGAGGTTGCCGTGACCGCCACCATCCCGACCGCCGACGAGTCCGTCGTCGACCGCCGCGACCCTGAGCTGCGCCTCAAAGCGCTGCTCGACCGCGGCTCGCTGCGGCCCATCGCGGCCCGCGACGAGCGCAGCGGCCCTGACAACTCGGGGGTCATCAGCGCCCGGGGCCAGATCGACGGCGCCCCCGTGATCGCGTTCGTCACCGACGCGACGCTCATGGGCGGCGCGCTGGGCATCGCCGGCTGCCAGCTGATCGCCGAGGCGATCGACACCGCCGTCCGCGAGCGCGTGCCGGTCATCGGCCTGTGGCACTCGGGCGGCGCCCGGCTCGCCGAGGGTGTCGTCGCCCTCGACGGCATCGGCCTGATCTTCTCGGCGATGGTCCGGGCGTCGGGCCGCGTGCCGCAGATCTCGGTCGTGCTCGGCCCCGCCGCCGGCGGCGCCGCGTACGGTCCGGCCCTGACCGACATCGTGATCATGTCGGACTCGGGCCGCATCTTCGTGACCGGCCCGGAGGTCGTCCGCAGCGTCACCGGCGAGCAGGTCGACATGGCGCGCCTGGGCGGCCCCGAGCCGCACGGCCGCCGCTCCGGCGTGGCCCACGTGACCACAAAGGACGAGGCCAGCGCCCTGGAGACGGCCCGTCACGTGGCCTCGCTGCTCGGCCGGCAGGGTCGGTTGACCCCGGCCGACGTGCCGGACAACAACGAGAACGGCCACGACCTCGCGGCGCTGTTCCCGGCCGAGGCCAGCCGGGCCTACGACGTGAAGCCGGTCGTCACCGCGCTGCTCGACGAGCCGGGCGTGGAACTGCACGCCAAGTGGGCGCCGAACGTGGTCACCACGCTGGGCCGCTTCGCCGGGCGTACGGTCGGCGTCATCGCCAACAACCCGATGCGCCTCGGCGGCTGCCTCGACGCGTCCAGCGCCGAGAAGGCCGCGCGGTTCGTGCGAATGTGCGACTCGCTCGGCGTGCCGCTGGTCGTGGTCGTGGACGTGCCCGGTTACCTGCCGGGTCTGGGCCAGGAGTGGGAGGGCGTGGTGCGCCGCGGCGCCAAGCTGCTGCACGCCTTCGCCGAGGCGGTCGTCCCGCGCGTCACCCTGGTGACCCGCAAGGCGTACGGCGGCGCGTACATCGCGATGAACTCGCGCTCGCTGGGCGCCACGGCCGTGTACGCGTGGCCCAACGCCGAGGTGGCCGTCATGGGCGCCAGCGCGGCCGTGAACATCCTGCACCGCAAGAAGCTCGCCGCCACCCCGTCGGAGGAGCGCGAGGCGCTGCGCGCCCAGCTGGTGGAGGAGCAGATCGCGACGGCCGGCGGCGTCGGCCGGGCGCTGGAGATCGGCGTGGTCGACGACGTCATCAAGCCGTCGGAGACCCGCCGCCGCATCGCCGAGGCCCTGGCCAACGCGCCCGCGGCCCGCGGCGCGCACGGCAACATCCCGCTGTAGGCGGCGACCACGCAGAGGGGCGGCCGACGAGGCCGCCCCTCTGCGCTATCCGCGCAGTCGGTACACGGCGAACTGGCCGGAGTCGTAGACCTTGGTGGCCAGGTCCGCCAGCTCCGGCGACTCGGGGAACTGCGCCCGGTCGGCCAGGAGCCAGCGGACCCCGTGGTTGACGTAGAGGTCGCGCAACGCCTCGGGCGTGGGGTCGCTGATCGCCGCGTCGTTGGCCGCGAGCAGCGCCGGGTCCCAGAACGGCAGGCGGTAGGCCCCCATGCCGCGGGGCGCGAAGCCCCAGCCCTCGACGAGCACCCGGCGCTCCGAGTACGCGGACAGCCAGAAGGTCCGCGAGTCGCAGGTCTTCTTGCTGACCATGCGCCAGCAGTGCCGGTTGGTCACCACGACGTCGTCGCCGTCGCTGTGGTCGCGGATCCAGCGGGCCACCGCGACGTGCGAGGCGGGCATCGGCACGTTGACGTACGCCCCGCCGTTGGGCGCGCGCAGCGACTTCGCCACGTCCATGATCAGGCCGGGGATGCCGGCGACGAGGACGAGCGTGAGCAGGACGAGCCCGCCCCGCCCGCGCATCCCGCGGACGAACCGGCCGGTCACCCACCACACGATGCCCGCCACGGCGGCGATGGCGGCGAGCACGCCCGCCCACTGCAGCAGCGGCACCAGCGGCGCGTACGAGTTGCCCGGCGTCCGGACGGGGGCCGCCCCGGCGACGGTGAGCTGCACCCAGACGAGCGCCGCGCCGAACGCGACGGTGACGGTGGCGAGCGTCCACCGGCCCCAGCGCGGCAGCGCCACCTTCTCGGCCAGCTCCACGTAGCCCCAGGCGGACAGGATCACCCCGAAGGTGAACCCGGCCCGGGTGAAGTACTCGTTGCCGCCCGAGGTCTGCTTGAACACGAAGTAGCAGGCCACGCCGGCGATCGCGCCGCCGAGCAGGAACACCTGCACCGGTAGCAGGCGCATCCGCCGGCGCCACAGCAGCGCGATCACGCCCGCGACGCGCAGCTGCAGGTTGAGGAAGAACGCGGCGAAGACCCCCGCCACGACCCACGCCTGCGCCCAGCCGGTCTTCCCGGAGTCTCGCCAGTAGTCGTAGAGTCCGGAGAAGAAGCCGACCGCCACCCCGTACGTCTGGAAGTGGAAGAGGACGACTGTCGCGAACAGTTGGGCGGCGGCGGCCAGGACCAGCGCGGCGAGCACCCGCCACGGGATCCGCCGCCGCGCCACGAGCATGACCACGGCGGTGAACAGCAGCGCGGCGATCACGATGGGCAGCGAGCTGGCCTTCGCCCCGCTGGAGGCGACCAGCAGCGACGCGGCGATGGCGAACGCGCCGAGGCCGATCGCGGGCACCTTCCCGGACGGATCATCCGGATCGCCGCCCTGTCGGCGCACGATGTCAGCGAGCGGCGCGATCAGCGCGATGAGCAGCACCCAGCTGTAGATCATCGACATGCCGTGCCAGATGACGAACGTCGCCTGCGTGCCCATGGGCATGGTCACCGGGTCGGTGAAGTTGAACTCGCCGACCACCCAGAACAGGGCCGCCGCGACCGCGCCGACGTAGGGCCGGCCGCTGACCCGCCAGCCGACCACCCCGGTGAGCAGCGCGGCGAGGGCGCACAGCGCCGGGACCGCCAGCCGCAGCGCCACGACGGGCAGGTCGATGTGGCCGATCAGGCTGGTCGAGGCCATGTGGACGTAGCCGAACCAGTGGTAGTACAGCGGCTCGCCGGCGACCTGCGGCAGGTGGATGGGCAGGTGGTTCTTGGCCTCGCCGGCCAGCGACAGCTGGTAGGCCAGGTCGATGTACTGCTGGGTGCTCTCCGACGTCGGGATGACCGGGTTGCGGAAGAGGAAGACCTGCGAGAGGTACGCGGTGAAGCCCACGGCCGCGGCGCCCACCGCCCACGAGAACCCCACCGGTACGGGCTGGTAGCCCCGCACCCACCAGTGCCGCCGGCGCAGGGCGGGCACGGCGAGGAACACGACGACGATCGCGGCCGGCCACGTCCACAGGTAGGCGCGCAGGTCGAGCGCGGAGAACACCGCCCACGCCGCGATTTCGAGCGTGAGCCCGACGGCGGCGCCCATCGCGAGGTCCTCGACGAGGGTGTGCGGGGTGCGCCGCAGCGCGCGGTAGACGAGCGTGCCGGGCAGGGTCACGGCCAGCGCGGCGTAGGCGGCGAAGCGCCCGAGGTCGGCGCCGGACGTGCCGGTGGCGGCCAGGATGGCGAAGAACGCGCCGACCGCGACGACCGCGGGCGCCCAGCGCAGCCACCAGGCCCGTCGGATGGGCGTCGCCTGATCGACCACTGCCGCCGACGCACGCTCCGCCACGAGGGTTCCCATCCGCCCTGTCCCGTCCGACGCTCTGGTGGGTGCACCTCGCACGGCGCACGTTCATGATCGAAGCGCCGAGCTTAGCATCGGTCTAAATTGGATCTTATTGCGGCGTTATGGGGCAACTGCTCGTGACGCCTCCATCACAATCTGTCATTGCGGGCCGCAGGCGGTGGCGGGCAGGCCGGCCACGGAGACCGGCGACCGGCCCGGGGCGGGCGCCCGGCCGGCAAGCACCGCGGCGAGCGCCTCGAGCGCGGCCAGCGTCGACGAGTACGTCGCGACGCGCACCGGCGACGTCGCCCTGGCCAGGATGAACGGCGAGTCCATGGCGACCGTGACAGCGGCGCGTCTGTTCAGATCGGCCGGACCGTCACCCCACCCGACGAGGTGGACGACCGTCACCTTCTTGTCCGGTTTATCGGCGACCTTGCCCACCGTGGCCTCGACGCCCGTCCGGCCGAGGGCGGCCACCAGCGCCGCCGCCTTGTCGGCGCGGCCGTCGGCGGCGGTCACCCGCACCGCGCCCCGGACCAGCGGCTGCTCGCAGGCGCCCTTCAGAATGGTGATCCCCGCGGCCGCCACCTGCGCGGCCAGCGCGGCGTTCGGCGACGACCCGACCGTGTCCAGGCCGTCCCGGCCGGCCGGCCTGACTCTGGCGCGCACCGTGAGCGCCCGGGTGACCGCCTCGACCAGGCGCTCGCGCAGCTGCCGCCCGCTGTGCAGGGCGTCGAGCAGGCCGCGCTGGGCGGCGCCCAGGTCGGGCGGCATGAGCAGCAGGTCGTTGCCGGCGAGCAGCGCCCGCACGGCCGCCTCGCCCGGGGCCCAGCGCTGCGCGGGCGCCATGTTCAGCGCGTCGGTCACCACGGCGCCCGTGAAGCCGAGCTGCTTGCGCAGCAGGTCCACCAGGACCTTCGAGGAGAAGCTCGCGGGCACGCCCGGGTCGATCGCACGGACGTCGAGGTGGCCCGACATCACCAGCCAGCTGCCCGCGTCGATGCCGGCCTGGAACGGTGGCAGGTCGGCGGCGCCCAGGTCGGCGCGGCTCTGCTTCAGCACCGGTAGGTTCTTGTGGCTGTCGACGGCCGTGCGGCCGTGGCCGGGGAAGTGCTTCACGCTCGCCGCCACGCCGGCCCCCTGCAGGCCGCGCGTCACGGCCGCGACCTGCGCGGCGACCGCCTTCGGGTCGCTCCCGTACGACCGGGAGCCGATCACCGCGTTCGCGGCGGAGCCCAGCACGTCCGCGTCCGGGGCGAAGTCCACGTTGATGCCCAGTTCGAGCAGTTCGCCGCCGACCGCGCGCCAGGCCGACTCGGTCAGTTCGGGCCGGGCCGCCGCGCCGAACGCCATGGCGCTGGGCAGCTGGGTGATGCCGGCGGTCAGCCGGGTCACGAACCCGTACTCCTGGTCGATGCCGATGAGCAGCGGCAGCTCGCCCGGGGTGTCAGCCGCCTCGTGCAGCTTGCCGGTGAGCACGCGGACGGCGGCGACGTCGCCGCCCCTGCCCATGAGGATCACGCCGCCGACGTGGTAGTCGCGCACCAGGGCCGCCGTGACGTCGGCCGGGTCGTCCAGGTTCACCGACGGCATGAGGACGGCGCCGACAAGCTGCTCGTCGGTCAGGTCGGCGACAAGGCGGGCCAGCGTGTCGGCGTCGGCGCTCGTGGGAACGGCGCTCACGATCGGACTCGATGTCGAGGTCGGCCGGGACGAGCACGCCGCGGCAGCGCCGAGGAGCGCCGCCACCACCCCCGCAGCCACGATCCGGTTCCACCCTGCGTTGCGCACCGGCCTACCCCATCACATCCCGGCACGCGGCGCGACCTCGCCACGGTTGCTATCCGACGCGGGTGAGCCAGGTCTGGGAGGCGCCCTCCCCCGCGTACCGGTACGGCTCCAGTTCGGCGTCCCAGGCGGCGCCCAGGGCGCCCTGGATGGCGTGGGCGAGGCCCTCATGGCCCCGGGTGGTGGCGATCAGGTGCCGCAGCATGTCCTCGCCCAACTGGATGTCGCCGTTCGCGCTGGTCGCGGCCCGGAACAGGCCCAGGCCGGGGACGAACATGAACCTCTCGCCGTCCGCGCCGGGCGACGGCTCCTCGGTGATCTCGAAACGCAGCATCGGCCAGACCCGCAGGGCCGCCGCGAACTCCGCGCCCGTGCCGGGTCGGCCCGTCCACGTGCACTCCGTGCGGCGGGCAGCAGGCTCAGCCGGTTGCGGGCTCCAGTCGAGCCGCACCGGCGTGCCGAGGACGCGCGCCACGGCCCACTCGACGTGGGGAGCCACGGCGAGCGGCGCCGAGTGCACGTAGATGACGCCACGGGTTGACACAGCAGGCCTCCAGGGACGAGGTGCGTCTTCCCCTACGACCTCGAACCGCGTTGCCCGGTACGCCTCCGCTTACCCGTACAACGAGTGGTTGCCGGGGTGGTCACGTCACTGGCCTATTCATGATGACTGCTGTGGCCAGTGTGGCAAAAGAGCACAACCGGTGGAGGTGCACCACGGCCGGTCGGCCGGGCTGATCCCGTCGGGTAGACTTGACCCGCTCTTCGTGTCCGCACCACATCTTCCAGGGAGTAACCGGCGTGGCAGCCAACACTTCTAAGACCGCGCGCGCGTCAGTCCGGGCCGGTCAGGCCGCCGGTGGCGCGCTCAGCGTCCTGGGTGAGTTCAAGTACCTCATCCCACTCAACGGTGGTAAGCACGCCTACGTGCGAAACCTCACCAACGGCAAGACCGTGCACCTGTCGACCACCTCGGACGCCTTCGTCGAGGAGATCCGGGTGCTGTCCGCGGCCGGCCACGGCGCCAAGATCCGCGCCGAGCTCGCCGCGCTCGCGACCGCCGAGCCGTCGCACGGCTGGGACAACACCGAGAAGCGCCTCGTCGAGGCGGGCGTTTTCGAGGGCTGAGGCCCTCTACGCAGCTCACGGCCCCCGCGACGCCTCGGCGTGCGGGGGCCGTCCGCTGTCCGCGGCCGGTCGCGGCCGTGGGCTACAGCGGCACCCAGGTGGTCGCCGTCGTGATCTCCTCGAGTACGCCCGGCAGCGGCGCGACGCCCAGTCCCGGCCCGTCCGGCACGGTCACGTGGCCGTCCTCCAGCACGAACGGCCTGGTCACGTCCTGTGCGAAGTACCGGTCCGAGGCGGAGGTGTCGCCCGGCAGCACGAAGCCGGGCAGCGCGGCCAGCGCGACGTTCGCGGCCCGGCCGAGGCCCGTCTCCAGCATCCCGCCGCACCACACGGGCACCCCGTTGGCCTGGCACACGTCGTGCACCCGGCGGGCCTCCAGGTAGCCACCGACCCGGCCGGGCTTGATGTTCACCACGGACGTGGCGCCGAGCGCGATCGCGTCGGCGGCCGCCCGGGCCGAGGTGATCGACTCGTCCAGACAGATCGGGGTGGCGACGACCCGGGCCAGCGCCGCATGCCCGCGCACGTCGTCCTCGGGCAGCGGCTGCTCGATGAGCAGCAGGTCGAAGGCGTCGAGCTTGGCCAGGTGCCGCGCGTCCGCCAGCGTGTAGGCCGTGTTCGCGTCGACCTGCAGCAGCACGTCGTCGCCGAACCGCTCACGCACCGCGCGCACGGGCGCGACGTCCCAGCCGGGCTCGATCTTCAGCTTGATCCGCGCGTACCCCTGGTCCAGGTATTTCTCGACGGCCTCGAGCAGTTGCGGGACCGAGTCCATGATGCCGACCGAGACGCCCGACGGCACCCGGTCGCGCACCGCGCCGAGGTAGCCGCCGAACGACATGCCGGCCGCCCGCAGCTCCGCGTCGAGGATGGCGGTCTGCAGCGCGGCCTTGGCCATGGGGTGGCCCTTGATACGGGCGAAGACGGGCTCGGTCGCGTGCGCGTCGAGCGTGCCGGCCGCGGCGAGGTCCTCGAGCCCGGGCAGCAGGAACCGGGTGATGACCTCGGCCGCGCCGTCGACGTACTCCGACGAGTACAGCGGGGCGTCCATGGCGACGCATTCGCCCCAGCCCTCGGCGTCGGGCGTCACGGCCCGCACGAGCAGCACGTCGCGGGCGGTCTCGGTGCCGAACGACGTCCGGAACGGGGCCACCAGGGGCATGGCGATCCGGCGCAGCTCCACCCCCGTCAGGCGCATCAGGCGGACCCCTCGTCCCGCACCAGCACGTACCACCCGGCCCGGTCGAAGCCCTCGAACCGGTAGCCGGCCGCCAGCGCGCCGTCGAGCGCCCAGCGCAGCGCCTCCCGCCACGCGGAGGCGGTCGCCGGCCGGTCCGGCCGCATCCGTTCGATGTCGGCAGGCACCGCGACCAGCAGCGGCGTCCGGGCGGCGGCCGCGGCCGCCAGCGTCGGATCATCGGAGGTCACCGGGCGATCATCCGACCGGTCCAGGAGGACGACGGCGCCCGCCGCCCGCAGCGCGGCGGCGTCCGGGTCGGCCAGGTCGTCGAGGGCCGCGTCGGTCGCGCGTTTCGAGGCGGTCTCCCACCGCAGCCAGAGCCGGTCCGTCGCGTCGCCGGCGTTGATGCCGTCGTCGAGGGCGCCGTAGAAGTTCGGCAGGTAGGCGACCGGCAACGCGCCGAGTTTCTGCAGGTTGAAGTACGCGTTGCGGCTCACCAGCGGGTCGAACGTCCAGCAGATGCGCCCGATGCCCCGCCGCAGCGCCCACGCGCGCTGGTGCTGCTTGAGCACCCGGCCGACGCCCTTGCTCTGCCCGCCCGGCAGCACTCCGGCGAGGTGCGAGAGCAACTGGATCCCGTCGGCGTCCATGCCGAGGAACGCGACGGCCCCGCCGACCAGGTCGCCGCCCCGGTAGGCCGCCGCGACGTAGTTGCCGCCGTGCGCCAGGGCCCGCAGGGTCGCACAGTTGATCACATGGTCGATATTGGGCGCGGACCAGACGTCCATGAAGAATTGGGCGAGCTGGTTGAGCTCGGGGAGGCTGTCCACCTCGCGCACGTCGAGGCCGTGTCCGGCGGCGGCCTTCTCGGCCAGCCGCGACGCCTCGTCGCCCAGGGTGGGGTCGGCCGCTTCGTTGCGGACCGTGTCGACGTTGCCGGTCGGGTTCATGCCCTGCAGTCTGCCCGCTTCCGGCCCGTCCGTCAGGGACCGGTCAGCAGTTCGACCGTGCCCGTGTCCAGGTTGTAGATCGCGCCCGCCACGGCGACCGCGCCCTTCGAGGTCGCCACCACCGGCAACGCGCGCAACTGGGCGACGGTGAACAGCACGTGCCGACGGGTGGCCCGGGCCGCGATCTCCGCGTCGGTCACCGGCTCGCCGCCCGTCGGGGCCTCGGCCTCGGCCCCCGTCACGGACGGCGCGATGACCTCCACGAGGTACGACAGCGCGCCCGGGGGTCGGGTGCCGGCCCGCACCGCCTGCACCGTCGCCCCGACCGCCCCGCAACGCTCGTGGCCGAGCACCAGCACCAGCGGCACCGCCAGCTGCGTCACGGCGAACTCGATCGACCCGATCAGGGCGCGATCGAGCACGTGGGCGCCGGATCGGACGACCGCGATCGAGCCGAAGTCCTGGTCGAAGATCGCCTCAAGTGGGACGCGGGAGTCGATACACCCCGCGACCACCGCGTAGGGCTTCTGCTCGCCCGAGCGGGCCGCCTCGGAGCCGACCTGGTGCCCGTAGCGGGGCGTCTCGCTGGTGAATCGGGCGTTCCCGGCGAGCAGGTGTTCCAACGCCGCCTGCGGGGTTACGGTCTCGGGCCTCGACATGGTCCTAAGACTGTCGCACTCTTCACTCTTGATAAAGCGTACCGATGGGTAATGCGAGCGCGATCACTATCGGCCAGAATGGAATGAGGGAGGCTGCCATGGCTGCGCTAGTTCCCAAGCGCCGTAGGCTTTCCGCCGAGGACACCCACCTCTCCGGAAGGCTTGCGACGCTCTCCCTCGCCGACGGTGGATACCTTTCCGTCGAGCGGCAGGGTCCGGCGGACGCGCCGATGGTGATCGTGCTGCTGCACGGCTGGACGCTGGACAAGCGCGTCTGGCGACCGCAGATCGAGGCCCTCACCGGTCAGGGCCACCGCATCGTCGCGTACGACCTGCGCGGCCACGGCCGCTCGTCGGACGTGCGCCCCGGGCAGGCGACGGTCGAGCAGCTCGCCGACGATCTCGCCGAGGTCCTCGGCACGGAGCTCGCCGCCGGCCAGCGCGCGGTGCTGGTGGGGCACTCGCTCGGCGGCATGGCGATCCTGGAGCTGGCCCAGCGCCACCCCGACGCGCTGAGCGCGTCGGTGGCCGGGGCGGTGCTCGTGGCCACCAGCGCCGAGGGCTCCACACACACCGACTACGGCTTCGCCTCGCAGGCGCTGGTCGCGGCAGCCCGCCGGATGGAGCTCGCCGGGGCCGCCCTGCTCGCCCGGTCGGGCACCTGGCGGCCGCACCGGGCGCTCTCCCCCGGCCTGCTGCCGTTCCTGCGCTGGCTGCTGTTCGGCGCGACGGCCCACCGGGCGGACGTGCGGCTGACCCTGTCCACGCTGTCGCACACCCCGCTGAGCTCGATCGGCGGGTTCCGCCCCGCGGTGCACCTGCACCGGTGCCTGGAGACCCTGCCGGCGCTGCGCGGTCTGCCGACCAGTGTGCTTGTCGGCACCATGGACCGGCTCACGCCGCCCCGGTGCGCCGAGGCGATCGTGGAGGCGCTGCCCGACGCTGAGCTGACGGTCCTGCCGGACGCGGGTCACATGCTGAGTTTGGAGCGGCCCGCCGAGGTCACCGAGGCGATCGGCCGGGTGGTGACGGCCGCCACGACCGGGCGACGTCCGCCGACCCCGCGTGCCGGTGCGGTCGACACAGCGGCGCCGCTGGTCTAACTTCGATATCCGGTCGGGTTCCGCTCCCGGCCCGACATGATCGACGAACGGGGCGCAACGGTGCATCTCATCGAGCAGTGGCTCACGGGCCTGCCTCCCCTGCTCGTGTACCTCGTGCTCGGCATGATCATTTTCACCGAGAGCATGGGCATCCCGCTGCCGGGCGAGATCGTCCTGGTCACGTCGTCGATCATGGCGGCCAGCGGCGTCGTCGACATCTGGTGGGTGGCCGCGGCCGCCTCGATCGGCGCCATCGCCGGCGACTCCGTGGGCTACGCGATCGGTCGTCGGGGCGGGCGCGCGATGCTGGAGCGCCTCGGCCGGCGCTTCCCCAAACATCTCGGCCCCGCACACCTCGCCCGCGCCGAACAGATCTTCGCGCGGTACGGCGTGTGGGCCGTCTTCTTCGGCCGCTTCGTCGCCCTGCTGCGCATCCTCGCCGGGCCGCTCGCCGGCGCCCTGCACGTGCCGTACCGGAAGTTTCTCCTGGCCAACGCCACGGGCGGCGTCTGCTGGGCGGCCGGCACGGCCTTCGTCATCTACGCCCTCGGCCAGCAGGCCGAGCGCTACCTCAAGGGTTTCTCCTGGGTCGCGCTCGTGGCCGCCGTCGTTTTCGGCGTGTTCACCACGCTCTACCTGCGTCGCCGCGCCGCCCGCGGCCTGGCGCTCGTCGAGGCCGCGGCCGAGGCCGCCGAAACGGTGACCGAGACGGTCGAGGAGATCGCGGACGCCGTGGACGACATCGTCGAGGACGTCGTGGACACCGTCGCCGGCGTGGCCGACCCCAGGGGGGCCGGCCACGCACGGCTCACTCGATCGGTCGGCGCACCAGTACCGGCGTCGCCACCTCAGTGACGCCGGGGACGGCGGGCGTGCTCATCGTGGTGACGACCTGCCCCACGCCCCCACGCACGCCGCGCATCCACACGGTGTAGGTCAGGGGTGCCCCCGGGATCGGCGCCGACCCGTAGACCCGCAGGTCCTTCGTCGGCAGTTGCCCGGGGCTGAGCTTCGCCGCCACGGTGCCGATCACGTTCTCCGCGCCGATGGCGAACGGCAGATCGTCGGGCTTCTGCGGCAGGTCCGCCGGGTTGTAGGCGAACGTGATGTCCTGGGTCGACACCCGCAACGCCGCCGGCGCCTCCGCCGTGGCCCGCGGCGTGTCCACACCCAGCCACAGCTGGAAGTGCCGCTCGTCGTCGGTCGTCCCGTAGAGGTCCAGCAGCCACTCCACGACGATCCACTTCTTGGACCCGCTGGTCACCGCCGCGACGAAGATCCCCGGCGCCTCCCGACCGTCCAGGTCCGTCCAGAACGGCGCCAGGATGTTGTTGGGCCGCTCCCGGGCGGGCAGCGCGACGTTGCAGCAGTTGTCGTCCTCCGACGTGCCCCCACCGGGCACCACGTACCCGTTGGTGTCCACGCCGATGCGGGTGAAGGTCGTCCCGCCGTACGTGAACGGTGGGGTGTCGAAGTTGACCAGCTCATCGTCGCCGACCTTGGTGGGCCGGATGCCGAGGCCGGCCAGCGGCCGGAACTTGCGGTCGTCGATCGCGGTCAGCGACGGCCGGCTCGGCGTCGTCCCCGCGATGGTGCGTGGCTGCATCCGCACGGTCCGCCCGTCGATGATCCCCAGCGACGCCCGGGTCACCGCCAGGTTCGGCGGCACCGTCGTGGTGAGGGTGACGGCGGCCGGCGTGTAACCCTTGTTCGCGGCCGTGATCGTGCACGCCGTCTCCGACGCGACCATGACGCTCGCGGGCTCGCAGGTGCTGGTCAGGCGCACGTCGCCCTGCTGGGAGACGAAGGCCACGGGCAGGTGCAACGTCGGCAGCCGCGCGCCCGCCGCGGGCACGAGCCGGATCTGACCGAACTGCTGGCCGCTGGACTTCTGGCTGCGGATGGTGATGGTGAGCCGCTGGCGCGCGCCGGGCGCGATGGTGAACCGCGCCGGCGCCACCGTGATGGCGGCGCCCGCGGGTGCCGTGCCGACGACCGTGTACGTCAGCCGCCGGCCGCTGACGTTGGTCACCGTGCGGGTCAGGTCCAGCCGGCCCGCCATGACCGGGGCGTTCACCGAAGGCAGGTTGAGCTGCATCTGCCCGGCGCTGGTCGTGTCCGTCGCGGCCACGCTGCGCATCCGCGCGGCGGTCTCGTCGAACGTGAGGCCCGGGTCGCCCGCCCGCGACAGGTCGATGCGGCCGGAACCCACCTCGAAGGCGGTGGCCGGCGTGCGCAGGTCCTCCCGGACGATCCCGGTCTTCGCCGTGGTCACCATGGCGGACTTGACCTGGCCCGGTGTCCATCCCGGGTGCAGGGACCGCAGCAGCGCGGCCGCGCCGGCGATGTGCGGCGAGGACATCGAGGTGCCGGCGATCGCCTGGAAGTACTGGCCCGTCGGTCCTTCCTCCACCTCGTCGGCGACCGGCGAGTGCCCCGCGAAGATCTGCACGCCGGGCGCGGTGAGGTCGGGCTTGATGTAGTTGCCGGCCGGTCCGCGCGACGAGAACGCCGCGAGGACGTCAGCCCGCCCGGGGCGCCGGCGGCCGTCGGCGAACTGGGCGGTCACGTTCCGGTGCGCCGCGAGGAAGGCCTTCAGCTGGGTGCCGTCGGCCAGGTGGACGGTCGGCAGCCAGTGGTTGTCCGTCTCCACGTCGGCGAGCGTCGGGTTGTAGAGCACCATGCCCACGGCGCCACCCTTGAGCACGTTGTAACCCTTGGTCACGCGCGGGACCCCGCCGCGCTCGCACGCCACGATCTTGCCGGTGAACGAACCCGCCGGCGCGACCTTGTCGCACTGCGCGCTGGCGTACGGCGCGGCGGTGGCCAGCACGACGGGGTGCGCCGAGATGCCCCGGGTGATGGTCGCCCCGCGCAGGTCGACGTGGGCCCCGTCGGACGCGCGCAGCCGCAGCGTGGAGGCGAACTCACGGCGCTGCGTGGTGGCCCCCACGGTCGTCGTCCACGGGAACAGGTGCTGGGTGTTGCCGGTCGCGGGCCCGTCGTTACCCGCCGCCGCGGCGATGAACACGCCCGCCGCGTACGCGTCGAGGAAGGCCAGCTCGACCACGTCGAGGGTCGCGCCCCCGGAGATCGAGAAGTTGATGACCTTGACGCCGTCCTTGACGGCCTGGCCCACGGCGGCGGCCGCGTCCGACGGGAAGCAGCCCTCCTCGCCGCACACCTTGTAGACGGACAGCCAGGCCCCGGGCGCCACGCCGCCCACGGGACCCCGGTCGATGCCGAGCGCCCGCGCGGGGCTCACCAGATCGCCCGTCGCCGTGCTGGCGGTGTGGGTGCCGTGGCCGTCCGAGTCGCGGCCGTTGTGGAACCGCTCCTTGCGGGCCCGGTCGGCGTCGGCCAGATAGTCGGTCATGACCGCCTGGCCACCGATCAGCTTCCGGTTGCAGCGGAACGGCGTGGTGCCCGGCGTCAGCGGGTTGTCGCCGAAGTCGCACTTGCGCGGCGTGCCGTCCGCCTTGGGCGGCGGCACGCCGAGCTGACCCTGGTCGGCGAACGACGGGTGCTCGGGCCAGGCGCCGGTGTCGATGACGCCGACGATGACCCCGCGGCCCGACGTCGCCGCGCCGCCCATCCGGGGGTAGATGGCCGTGGCGCCGATGAACTGCGGGCTGGCGTCGGTGAGCGGGCGCACCATCTCGTTGGCCTGCACCGCCAGGACGCCCGGCATCCCGACGACGTCGCCGACCCGGTTGGCGGGCAGGGTGGCGGACACGCCGCCGTACACGGTGCGCAGACGCTGGCCGACGCGCGCCTGCGGCACGCGCTTGCGCAGCTGGTCCACAAACGTCTGCTCGCGCTGTTCGACATAGCGGGTGTACAGGCGCTCGGCCGGCGCCTCGCGCAGCGTCTGCCCGGTCACCGACGGGCTGGTGGCGGGCAGGCCGGCCACGTCGCCCTGGTAGGTCGCCACGGAGTCGTAGTCGAGCTTCACGAGGACGTTCACCGGCGCCTCGTCGGTGCGGTTCAGCAGCTTCTCGTCGGTGCGGGCGAGCCGGCTGGTGAGGGACTTCCCGGTGTTGCGGACCCGGTGCGGCGGGCCGAGCGGGGTGGCCTGGAACCCGTCGATCTCGGGCCCGGCCACGAGGGTCGACGGCGCACCCGCGGTCGCCGGGGTCGCGGTCACCGCCGCCCCGCCGGAGGCTACGAGCGCCAACGCGAGTACGGCGGCTGCAGGTGGACGTGACCAGCGTCGGCGCTTCATATCTCCTCCTCGACGGTGACAGGCCGCCAAGCGGAGACGAAGTGCCGTTAGCCAGGCGGTATGCCCTTTTTGGGGGTTCCGCATACCTAACGACTGTTGTGGGAATTCGGCCCTAGGGAGCTGCCCGGCCGATCGGCAGGAGATCCGGGCCGGCGTGGTCGACCTGCAGCGTGGTGTGGGTGAGCCGGTAGCCCTCATAGAGCTCGGCCTCGATCGCCAGCCGGGCGCCGTGGCAGTCCAGCTCCGGCCGGACGAGCACGTGCGCCGACAGCGCCGGCTCGCCCGACGTGATCTCCCAGACGTGCAGGTCGTGCACGTCCACGACGCCCTCGACCGCGCGCATGCGCGCGTTGATGCCGGCCGGCTCCAGGCCGCGCGGCGCCCGCTCCAGCAGCACCCGACCGCTGTCGCGCAGCAGGGCCAGCCCGGCCTTGAGCATGAGGGCCACCACGATGAGCGACGCGATGGCGTCCGCCCCGGTGAAGCCGGTGAGCAGGATGACCGCGCCCGCCGCCGCCGTGGCGATGAACGCCGCGAGGTCGGTGAGGATGTGCTGGTACGCCCCCTCGATGTTGAGGCTGCGCCGGTTGGCCCGGCCGATGAGCACCGTGGCGACGAGGTTGACCACGATGCCGGCCAGGGCCGTCCACAGCACGGCCGCGCCGGCGACCTCGCCGGGGTCGAGCAGCCGCAGCACCGCCTCGACGCCGAGCCACCCGGCGAGCAGGATCAGCGTGATGCCGTTGGCCTGCGCGGAGAGGATCTCGGCCCGCTTGAGCCCGTACGTGTACCCGCCGCGCGGCGGGCGGGCCGCGAGCCGCATCGCGAGCAGGGCCAGCGCGATGGCAGCCGCGTCGGTGAGCATGTGCGCGGCGTCGGTGAGCAGGGCGAGCGAGCCGGCCGCGAAGCCCACGACCACCTCGACGGCCATGAACGCGAGGATCAGTGCGAGCGCCCACACCAGCAGGCGCCGGTCGGTGGTGGCCGACACCTTCGGGCCGTGCCCGTGATCATGGTCGTGTCCGGCGCCCATCGCTCCCCTTTCGCTGCCCGGAGCCAATCTATGCGGACATTGCAATGAGTGCAATCGATTGTGGCGCCGCTCCCTCGTACGGCGACGCGAAACTCGCGGGAACCGGCCGCCTCCCGCGGCCGACCCATGTGATGGCGGAGGATCGACGGGCCGCACGATCGAGGGTAGGCGGGCCGCGCCCGCCCCACGAAGGGGAGACCGATGACCAGATGGGCCCTGCGCGCCGCCGCGGTCGCGGTCGGCGTCGTCGCCGCGCTGCCCGTGGCCGGCGTGGCGTCCGCGCACGTCGAGGTCGAGGCCAGCAACGCCCGGGCCGGGGCCACCAACGTGACGCTCACCTTCGACGCCGAGGCGGAGTCCAGCGAGTCCGGCATCAAGTACGTCCGCGTCATCCTGCCCGAGGGCATCGCGCCCGCCGACGTCAGCCTGGTCTCGGCGCCGTCCGGCTGGACGCTGGCCACCACCGTCGACGGCTACCAGATCGGCGGCCTCTCGCTGCCCGTCGGTCGCAACGTCGTGCACAAGGTGAAGGTCAAGCAACTGCCCGACGCGCGGTCGCTGACGTTCAGGTCGCTCGTCACCTACGCCAACGGCGACGTGGACCGCTGGATCGGCGACCCCGACAGCGCCAACCCGGCGCCCGTACTCAACCTGCAGGCCGCCGCGCCCGCGACGTCAGCCGCACCGACCACCGCCGCCCCGACGTCGGCCGCGCCCGAGCCGTTCGACTCCCTGAGCATCGCGCCGACCACGCCGACCATCGTGACCACGGACTCCAACAACTGGTGGTGGTGGGTCGTGGGCCTCGCGGTGCTGCTGGGGGCCGGGCTGGCCGGCCTCCTCGCGTCACGCCGGCGGCGCGCCGGCTCCTGACGCGACCGGCCAGTCCACCCGGGGCGAGCGGTAGTAGGCGATCCCCAGGGCGTCCCAGCGCGCGGCGTGCGCGGTCAGCCGGTCGCGCATCGACGACCAGTCCCGCGCCGTGCGCGGCGACCAGCCGACCTCCGCGATCACCGGGAGCCGCGGGAACGCGAGCTCGTCGAGGTCTGCCGCCGTGGCCGCGGTCTCCGTCCACAGCGGCGACTCCACCCCGAGTACGTGCTCGTCGGCCACGCCCGGCAGGTAGTCGCCCGGGTCCCAGCCGTACGCGTCGTCGACCTCGATGTAGCCCGCCCAGTGCAGGCCCAGCCGGTCGCCGGGGGCGTACTGCATGTCGAGGTAGGTGAGGTTGGCCGGCGACATGATGACCCGGTTGCCCCGCCCGGCGGCCGCGACGACCTCCGGCGCGTCCCGCGTGGTGCCCCAGAACTGCACCACCGTCGACGGGTCCAGCGGACCCTCGGCCGCCTCGTGCCACCCGATGGGCGTCTTGCCGTGGGCGCGCACCATCTGCTGCGCGCGGACGAGGATCTGGTCGTACTCCTCGCGGGTGGTGTTCTTGGCCTCGTCCCCGCCGAGGTGCAGGTAGGGGCCGGGGGTGAGCGCCGCGACCTCGCCGAACACGTCGTCGAGGAACCGGTACGTGCGCGGGTTGTCCGCGACCAGCGAGCTGAACCCGACCTCGATCCCCGTGTACCGGGGCACCGCGACGCCGTCGCGGGTCAGCTCCGGATACGCGGCGAGCGCCGCGTTGGTGTGCCCAGGAAGATCAATCTCTGGTACGACGGTGATGAAGCGCTCCGCGGCGTACCCGACGATGCGGCGGTAGTCGTCCCGCGTGTAGAAGCCGCCCGGCCCGCCGCCGACCTCGGTCCCCGCGCCGTAGGCGGTGAGCCGCGGCCAGGTGGCGATCTCCAGCCGCCACCCCTGGTCGTCGGTCAGGTGCAGGTGCAGATGGTTGACCTTGTAGAGCGCGGCCTGGTCGATGTAGCGCTCCACGTCCGCCACAGCGAAGAAGTGCCGCGCCACGTCGAGCATCACGCCCCGGTAGGCGAACCGCGGCCGGTCGCTGACGCGCACGCCGGGAACCGTCCACGGGCCGGCGACCCGCTCCCGCCCCTCGATCGTCACGGGCAGCAACTGCCGCAGCGTCTGCACCCCGCGGAACAGCCCCTCCGCCGCCGCGGCGGTGATCGTCACGGTGCGCCCGTCGGTCGAGATCCCGTAGGCCTCGTCGCCGCCGGGCAGGGCCGTGAGGCGCAGCGCGATGCCAGGGCCCGCCGGGGCCGCCGCGTCGAGGACCACGACGGGCAGCGCCAGTCCCGTCGCGGGGCGCAGCAGCCCGGCCAGGTACTCCCCGACGCCCACCGCGTTCGGGTCCGCGGCGATCACGGCGTCGTCGCCGAGCGTCACGTCCGTGCCGACGATCGCTTCGATCTCCGCCGGCACCGGAATGACCGCCGGCAGTCCTGCCTGCGTGCGTGCGTCGTCCATGGTCCCCCGCCTCCGATGAGCCAGACCCCGTTGTCGCGCCCATCGTAACTGTAAAGACTCTTAACACAAACACCCTGGGCCTTTTGAATGATTCGGTCCACATTTGTGTGAACTACCGGGCTGTGGCAGACAGCCCTCTGAAGATCGCCGTTCGCGCCGAAAACCCCCGCCCCAGCGCGGTTTCGTACCCCGGACGCCGATCATCCCGGCCGCGCGGTACCGGACGAGTCAGGCCGGGAGGAAGCGGCGGGCCACGACGTGGAGGGCGAAGAGCGCGTAGCCGAGCAGGATCGGGGCGCAGACAGGGATCAGCACCGCCAGCAGCACGGCGAGCGACAGGACGCCGCCCTCCGCGAGCGCCACGACCGGGCGGCGCAGGGCCACGTCCACGGCGGCGCGGGCGGCGGAGCGCCAGCCCTTGCCGCCGGCGCGGCCGATCTCGACGAGGGTGAGCCCGGCGACGCCGAGCACCAGGACCCCGACGATCGTGGTGGCCGCGATGAGTGCGCCGCCGCCGGGGACGGTGCCCTCGCGCAACAGCTGCAGGTTCAGCGCGAACAGCCAGACCAGCACGAGAGCGACGACGCTCGCGCCGAGGCCGGGCAGGATGCCGCGGCCGAACCGGCGCGCCGAGTCGCCGGTCGACGGGAAGCGTTCGGTGCGGCAGAACTCCGCGATGGCGGCGCTCGCCGTAGCGAGCGCCGCGCCAGCGGTGACGATCGGCGCCGCCACCACGAAGGTGACGATGCCGGCGAGCGCCAGGTCGGCACCGTTGCGCAGCGTGTCGCGCCAGTCCCGCCCCGCCCCGATCTCCGGTTCGGAGTCGGGCTCGGGGGTGGGGGCAGGGTCACGACGCCGCGTCGACATGCCGGCCATCATGGCGCACCCCCGTCAGCCCTTGAGGCCGGAGGTGTTGATGCCCTGCACCAGCATGCGCTGGAAGGCGACGAAGAAGATGAACACCGGCAGCAGCGACAGCACCGACATCGCGAACATCGGGCCGATGTCGCTCTGGCCGCTGGAGTCCAGGAAGCCGCGCAGGGCGACCGGGACGGTGCGGTCGTCAAGGTCGTTCAGGTAGATCAGCTGCGGCAGGAAGTCGTTCCACGTCCAGATGAACGAGAAGATCGCGGTGGTCACCAGCGCCGGCCTGGTCAGCGGCAGGATCACGTGCCAGAAGATCCCGTACGGGCTGCAGCCGTCCATCTTGGCCGCCTCGTCCAGCTCGCGCGGGATGCCCCGCATGAACTGCACCATGAGGAACACGAAGAACGCCTCGGTGGCGAGGATCTTGGGCAGGATCAACGGCCACGGCGTGTTGATCATGTCGAAGTCTTTGAAGATGATGAACTGCGGAACCATCAGCACGTGGTGCGGCAGCAGCAGCGTGCTGATCATGATCGCGAAGTAGAGCCCGCGACCGACGAACTTCAGCCGCGCGAAGGCGTACGCCGCGACGCAGCACGACACCATGTTCGCCAGCACCGTCGCACCCGCGATGAGGGCGCTGTTGGTGAAGAACGTGGCGAAGGTGACGCCGGTGAAGCCGTTCCAGCCGTCGCTGTAGTTGCTCCACGTGACGTTCCTCGGCAGGACGGAGAGGTTGCTGAGGATCTCGGTGGGCGACTTCAGCGACGTGCCCAGCAGCCAGGCCAGTGGGTAGAGCACCACGGCCATGATGGCCAGCAACGCCGCCCACCGCGCGAGGTTGGTGCCCGCACTCACCCGGTCGCCGGGAAGCACAGCGGTTTCGGTGCTCACTTGTCGCCTCCGTCGCCGTAGTGCACCCAGAACTTGCCGGTCGAGAAGAGCAGCACCGTGAGCGCGCCGACGGCGATCAGGAACACCCAGGCCATGGCCGAGGCGTACGCCATCTTGAACTCCGTGAAGCCCTTGATGTAGAGGTACAGCGTGTACATGAGGGTCGAGTCGGTCGGCCCGCCGGTGCCGCCACTTACGACGTACGCGGACGTGAAGCCCTGGAAGCCGTGGATCGTCTCCAGCACCAGGTTGAAGAAGATGACCGGCGACAGCGCGGGCAGCGTGACGTGCCAGAACGAGTTCCACCGCGTCGCCCCGTCGACAGCCGCGGCCTCGTAGAGCTCCGGCGGCACCTGCTTCAGGCCCGCCAGGAAGATCACCATAGGCGCGCCGAACTGCCACATGCCGAGCAGGATGATGGAGCTCAGCGCCCAGTCGGGGTCGTTCACCCACGCCTTGCCCTCGATGCCGAAGAGCCCGAGGAAGGAGTTGAACGCGCCGTTGCGGCTGAACATCGCCTGCCAGAGGATGGCGATCGCGACGCTGCCGCCCAGCAGTGACGGCAGGTAGAACAGCGCGCGGAACAGGCCGATGCCGCGACGCTCGCGGCGCAGCAGGAGCGCGACGCCCAGGGCGGCGGCCAGTTTGAGCGGCACCGCGACGAGGGCGTAGATCAGGGTGACCTGCACGGCGTGCCAGAAGTGCGGGTCGTTCGTGAAGATCTTCTTGTAGTTCTCGAACCCGATCCAGTTGCTGTCACCGAACAGTTCGTTGTCGGTGAAGCTCAGGTACAGCGAGTAGAACATCGGAACCGCGGTGATGAACATGAAGCCCAGCAGCCACGGCGACAGGAAGGTGTAGCCCGCCACGTTCTCCCGCCGGCGCATCAGCGCGGCGCGACGATTCGTGGGAGTACGGCCGTTGCGCGGTTCGCGCACGGGCGGTGCCGGTGCCTGGGTGAGGGCCACCGTCGGTTCTCCTCTCGGGCCGTCCGTGGCACGGCCGGTTGCTGCCGTGCCACGGACGGGTTCGATACGTCGTGGGTTGCGACTAGCCGCCGATGGCGGCCTTGGCGTCCGCGACGAAGGCGGCAGCCGCCTCGGCCGGGGTCGCCTTGCCGTACTGCACGGTCTCCGCGGCCTTGACCAGCGCGGCGCGGACACCGCTGTGGCCCTTGATCGGCGGCGGCGGGGCCTGGCCGAACTTCGGGGTCATCTCGTTCTCGAACGCGACCGTGACCTTCATCTGCGCCGTCAGGTCGGGCTCGATGGCCTTGCGCAGGTCGGTGTTCGACGGCAGACCGCGGTCGGTACCAAGGATCTTGGCGGCCTCGGGGTCGTTGACGAAGAAGTTGATGACGTCGGCGACCACGTCCTTGTGCTTGGTCCCCTTGAACGCCGACCAGTAGAGCGCGGCCCGGGCCCACTGGGCGCTCGGGTCACCCGGGTAGGCCACCACACCGAGCTCGTGGTCGGTGTTCTTGGCCAGGTCGGGCATCTGGTTCGACCACATGAACGACGTGCCGGCGTTCTTGGTGACGACCAGCTGCTTGGTGGCGTCGCCACCGTTCGCGGCGTGGATCAGGTCGGCCGTGGGGGTGGCCTTCTTGGCGGCCGCGCCCTTCCACAGCTCGAACCACGCGGTCACGTCAGCCTCGGTGAAGCCGAGCTGGCTGCCGCTGTAGAGGTCCTTCTTCTGCTGGCGCAGCCACATCCAGAACGCCTTGTAGTCGGCGGACGGGTCCATGGTGCCGTAGACGTCCTTCAGCCCGGCCTTCTGCGCGGCCGCGGTGACCTGGGCGCCCCAGTTGATGAGCTCGTCCCAGCTCATGCCGGTCCTGGGCTCCGGCAGCTTGAGCTGAGCCAGCAGGGTCTTGTCGTAGACCATGGCGGGGGTGTTCTCACCGGTGGCGATGCCGAACGACTTGCCGTCGATCTGGCCGTACTTGGCCAGGCTCTCCGGGAACTTGGAGGTGTCGATCTTCTTCGACGCGACCAGGTCGGACAGGTCCATGGCGATGCCACGGGCCGAGTACTCGCCGAGGAAGTTGTCGTCCATCTGGAAGATGTCCGGGGCGTTGCCGCCGGCGGCCTGGGTGGCGAGCTTCTCGAAGTAACCCTGGTTGCCCTGCCAGGTCGGCTTGAACACCACGTCGGGGTGCTTGGACGTGTAGAGGTCCAGCGCCTTCTGCGTGGTGGTGGCGCGGCTCTCGGCTCCCCACCAGAAGATGGAGATCTCGGTCTTGCCGCTGCCCTTCTCGTCGTCGCCGCAGGCTGCCGCGCCAAGGGCGACGGGAAGCACCGCGGCAGCGGCCACCAGGGCTCGGATCAGGCGCGGGCGCCGGGGGGATGGGACTTTAGCGGGGTGCATTGCGCTCACTCCTTGACGTAGGACGCGACGGGTCCGGGTGCGGCCGTGGCCGCGTAGCCGGGGTCCGCAGGCAGATGCGGTCCCGGTCCCGTGGAGTCGCGGATGACCAGTTCGGTCTGGAGCGTTACCTGTGCGGTGGTGCGACGGCCGTCGACCGCTCCCACGCCCACGCCGGGCCGCGCGGTGCGCGCCACGGGTGCGTTGTCGTGCTGGAGCAGCATGTCGACGGCCGCCCGTCCGGCGGCCGCTGTGGGGGTGGCCACCGTCGTCAGCTTGGGTCGGGTGCGGCGGCTCGGGGCGATGTCGTCGATGCCGACAACGCTGATCTCCTCCGGCACCCGGACCCCCAGCGAATCGAGTTCGTCGAGCAGCCCGATCGCCATCAGGTCGTTGTAGGCGAGCACGGCCGTGCAGCCGACGCGGCGGACCTGGTCCGCCGCGGCCGCGCCGCCGTCCTCGGTGGGCGGGTTGGGGCCGAGCACGGTCAGGTCGGCCCCCGCGGCTCGCGCCGCCAGCAGGGCCGAACGCCGGATCTCCCGGCTGGTCCATGACCCGCGCGGCCCGCCCAGCAGGGCGATCTCGCGGTGGCCGAGGCCGGCCAGGTGTTCGATCGCGTCACGAGCGCCCTGCCCCACGTCCATGACGACGGAGGGCAGGCCCGTGACAAGCCGGTTGATGACGACGAGCGGCACCTCGCGGCTGCACTGTTCGATAAGGCTGTTGCTCATCCGCGGACTGCACAGGAGCACGCCGTCGACCTGCTTGGCCATGGCGAGGACGAGCTCCTCTTCGGCTGTGGCGTCCTCGTTCGTGTCCGCCACGAAGATGTGGTAGTCGCGCTGACGGGCCTGGCTCTCCGCCGCCTTGATGAGCGGCGGGAAGAATGGGTTGGCGATGTCCGCGACGATCAGGCCGACGTTGTGCGTGCGGCCGGTGATCAGGGCTCGCGCCGCCCGGTTGGGTCGGTAGCCGAGGCTCTCGGCGGTCGCCAGCACCCGGCTGCGGGTCTCCGGGTTGACCAGGTGCGGCGCCGAGAACGTGCGGGACACGGTGGAGATGTGCACGCCGGAGGCCCGCGCTACGTCACGGATGGTGGCCGGCACGGCGCCTCCCTTTCTCGGTGCGTTGTCGTCCTGGGACAGTGGCTCGGATGGATGGCCAATTAATGCAAACGGTTGCTCCGGTGTCAACGGTCATGTGTTGCCGTTTGGTTACAGGTAAGCGCTATCCTGAGCTGTAGACTCGCCCAAATCGGGATGTTCTCGGTCGACTTGAAACGAGCCGTTGACGCAGGAGCCATCGACATGGTTACTTCTCCTGCAAACCTTTGCAGCCCCTGGGGAGGCGTGGATCCCGATGCCTACCGACCAACCCAACGGTCGTACCCGCTTCGCGATCGTTGGCACCGGTGCGCGGGCCGAGATGTTCGCCCGCGCCATCGCCACCGAGCACGCCGCCACCGCGGAGCTCGTGGCGCTGGCCGACGTCAACCAGATCCGCATGGACACGCACAACCGCCACCTCGTGGCGCTCGGCGCACCCGCCGTGGCCACGTACCCGGCGGAGGAGTTCCGCGCCATGCTCGCCCGCGAGCGCGTCGACGTGGTGCTCGTGACCAGCGTCGACCGCACCCACGACGAGTACATCGTGGCCGCGCTCGAGGCTGGTCGCGACGTCATCACCGAGAAGCCGATGACGGTGGACCTGCCGCGCTGCAAGCGGATCCTCGAGACCGCGGCGCGCACCGGCCGGCACGTCACCGTGGCCTTCAACTACCGGTACAACCCGGTCCACGAGAAGGTGCGCGAGCTGCTCGCCGCCGGCACCATCGGCGAGGTCGGCTCGGTGCACTTCGAGTGGCTGCTCGACGTGCGCCACGGCGCCGACTACTTCCGCCGCTGGCACCGGGAGAAGGCCAACTCGGGCGGCCTGCTCGTGCACAAGTCGACGCACCACTTCGACCTGGTCAACTGGTGGCTGGGCGCCCGCCCCGAGACGGTGTACGCGCAGGGGCGGTTGTTCCTCTACGGCGCGGAGGCCGGTGCCCGGCACGGGTACGCGCGCGACTACGACCGCGCGTACGCCTCGCCGGCGGCCGACGACGACCCGTTCGCCATCCACCTCGCGACCAGCCCGTCGCTGCGCGAGCTGTACCTGGAGGCGGAGTCGCTCGACGGCTACCACCGCGACCGCAACGTGTTCGCCCCGGGCGTCACCATCGAGGACGACCTCGCCGTGCTCGTCCGCTACGACACCGGCGCCACGATGAGCTACCACCTCACGGCGTACGCGCCGTGGGAGGGCTACCGCGTCATGTTCAACGGCTCGGCCGGCCGCCTCGAACTCGAGGTGGTCGAGTCCGACCACGTCAGCCTCGCGAGCCCCGCCGGGGAGCACGGATACCAGAACCTGTTGGTACGCCCGTACTGGCGCCCGCCGTACGAGGTCGACATCTCGGGGCACGCGCGAGAGGGGCACGGTGGGGCCGACGCCCGGCTCACCACGGTGCTGTTCGGGCGCGACCGCCACGCCGTCGACCCGCTCGGCCGGGCCGCCACCGAGCGGGACGGCGCCGCCTCCCTGCTCACCGGGCTCGCCGCCAACCTGTCACTCGAGTCGGGCCTGCCGGTGCACGCCGCTGACCTGCTCGACCTGAGCTGATCGACCGCGCGGGCCCGGGGCCGCCCGCCGCGCTCGACCCGCTCGCTCGACCGCACGAAGGAGAACCCGCAGTGCCCAGCGACATCCTCTTCCCGAGCGACCCCGCCCAACGGGGCCTCGCCCGGGAGCTGTACGCCCTCGCGGCCGACCAGCCGATCATCAGCCCGCACGGCCACGTGGACCCGGCGATCCTCGCCGACGACGCGCCGTTCCCGGACCCGGCCCGGCTGCTCATCGTGCCCGACCACTACCTGACGCGGATGCTGCTCAGCCAGGGGGTGACGCCGGCCCGGCTGGGCGTGCCCACGGTCAACGGCGAGCCGGTCGAGACGGACGGGCGGGCGATCTGGCGTACCTTCGTCGACCACTGGCACCTCTACCGGGGCACCCCGTCGCGGCTGTGGCTGGAGCGGACCTTCGAGACCGTCTTCGGCGTGACCACGAAACTGCGCCCCGACACGGCCGACGAGGTGTACGACGCGATCGCGGCGAAGCTGGCCGAGCCGGCGTTCCGGCCGCGCGCGCTGTTCGAGACGTTCAACATCGAGGTGCTCGCCACCACCGAGTCGCCGCTGGACGACCTGCACCACCACGCAAAGCTCGCGGCCGACGGCTGGGGCGGCCCGGGCGGACGCGTCATCACGACCTTCCGCCCCGACAACGTGGTGGACATGGACTGGGCCGGCTGGGCCGACCGGGTCGCCCACCTCGGCGAGCTGACGGGCGAGGACACCACCACCTTCGCCGGGTACCTCGCCGCACTGCGGCAACGCCGCGAGGCGTTCATCGCCGCCGGCGCGACGTCCAGCGACCACGGGCACCCCACCGCCCGCACCCTGAACCTCACCCCCGCCGAGGCGGAGGCCCTGCTGCACCGCGGCCTGGCCGGCGAGGCGAGCCCGCTGGACGCCGAGGCGTTCCGGGCGCACATGCTCGTCGAGTTCGCCCGCATGTCGATCGAGGACGGGCTGGTCCTGCAACTGCACCCCGGCTCGGTGCGCAACCACAACGCGTGGCTGCACGCCACGCACGGGCGCGACGTGGGTGGCGACATCCCCCACGCCACGGAGTACACCCACGCCCTCGCGCCGTTGCTCGACGCGTACGGCAACGACCCGCGCCTGCGGGTGGTGCTGTTCACCCTCGACGAGTACACGTTCTCGCGGGAGCTGGCGCCGCTCGCCGGCGGGTACGCCGCCCTGTTCCTCGGGCCGCCGTGGTGGTTCCTGGACTCCCCCGAGGCCATGCGCCGCTTCCGCGAGTCGGTCACCGAGACCGCCGGCTTCTACAACACCACCGGCTTCGTGGACGACACCCGCGCGTTCTGCTCGATCCCGGTGCGCCACGACGTGGCCCGCCGGGTCGACGCGGCGTTCCTCGCCCGCCTCGTGGCGGAGGACCGGCTGCCGCTCGACGAGGCCGCCGAGACGATCGTCGACCTCGCGTACCGGCTGCCCAAGCGGATCTTCCGCCTGGACCACACTGAGAAAGAGACAGCATGACCACCACCATCATCGCCGTCGACGTCCACGACGTGCGCTTTCCCACCTCGCTGACCGGCGACGGCTCCGACGCGATCAACCGGGGCGACTACTCGGCGACCTACGTCGAGCTGCGCACCGACGACCCGTCCGGCGCGGTCGGCGCGGGCTTCACCTTCACCAACGGGCAGGGCAACGAGATCACCTGCGCGGCCGTGCGGGCGTTCGCGCCGACGCTCGTCGGCCGTACCCTCGAGGATTTCATCGCGGAACCGGTGGCCTTCTCGCGCAGCCTGACCGCCCACCCGCAGTTGCGGTGGCTCGGCCCGGAGAAGGGCGTCATCCACATGGCCACCGGCGCGATCATCAACGCCGTGTGGGACCTGCGGGCCAAGCTCGCCGGGGTGCCGCTGTGGCGGCTGCTCGCCGAGATGCCGACCGACGAGCTGGTCGCGTGCGTCGACTTCAACCACATCACCGACGCGATCACCCCGGCCGACGCGGCCGCGATCCTGGACAAGGGCCGGGTCGGCTATGAGGAGCGGCTGGCGGGGCTGGAGAGCGACGGGTTCCCGTCCTACACCACGTCGGTGGGGTGGCTCGGCTACCCCGACGACAAGGTGCGGGCGCTGACCCGGCAGGCGTACGCCGAGGGCTGGCGGGCCATGAAGATGAAGGTCGGCGGGCCGCTCGCCGACGACATCCGGCGCGCGGAGATCATCCGGTCGGAGATCGGGCCGGACGCGCTGCTCATGATGGACGCCAACCAGGTGTGGGACGTCGACGTGGCGATCGCGGCCATGAAGGAGCTCGCCGCGTTCAACCCGTACTGGATCGAGGAGCCCACGCACGCCGACGACGTGCTCGGCCACGCCCGCATCGCGGAGGCGGTCCGGGGGTTCACCAACGGGACCTGCCACGTGGCCACCGGCGAGGCCGGCGCCAACAAGGTCATCTTCAAGCAGCTGCTGCAGGCCAACGCGATCGGCATCATGCAGATCGACTCCTGCCGGGTGGCCGGCGTCAACGAGGTGCTCGCCGAGATCCTCATGGCCGCGAAGTTCGGCGTGCCGATCTGCCCGCACGCCGGTGGCGTGGGCCTCTGCGAGTACGTACAGCACCTCGCGATCTTCGACTACCTGCGCGTCGGCACGTCCCTGGACGGCCGCATGGTCGAGTACGTCGACCACCTCCACGAGCACTTCGTCGACCCGGTACGCACCCGCGAGGGCCGCTACCTGCTGCCCGAGCAGCCCGGCTACAGCGCGACGATGAAGCCTTCCTCCATCGCCGAGTACTCGTTCCCGGACGGGCCGGTGTGGGCCAGGTGACCGAGCGACTCTCGCTCGCGACCGTTGGGCGGGTGCCTTCCGGCGCCCGCCCCGCGGTGCTGCCGGGCGACGTGCGGGCCGGCATCGTGCACCTCGGGCTCGGCGCCTTCCACCGCGCCCACCAGGCCGTCTACACCGAAGCGGCGATCGCCGCCGGTGGCGGGGACTGGGGCATCGTCGGGGTCGCGCCGCGCAGCCGCGACGTGCTGCGCGCCATCGCCGAGCAGGACGGGCTGTTCAGCGTCGTCACCCTCGACGGCGGCGGGGCCAGCGCGAAGGTCATCGGGGCGTTCGCCGGCCTGCGGCACGCCGCGAGCGACCCGGGCGGCGTCGTCGGGCTGCTCGCCGACCCCGACATCCGCGTCGTGACGCTCACCGTCACCGAGAAGGCGTACGCCCTGGACCCGGCGACCGGCAAGCTCCGCGACGACCCCGAGGTGCACGCCGACCTGACCACCGACCGCGCGCCGACGACGGTGCCCGGGCTGCTCATCGCCGGGCTGCGCGCCCGCGCCGCCGCCGACGCCGGGCCGGTCGCCCTGGCCAGCTGCGACAACCTGCCGACCAACGGCGAGCGGCTGCGCGGCCTGATCACCCAGGCCCTGATCGTCGCCGGCGACGACCGGGCGGCCGCGTGGGTCGCCGCCAACGTGTCGTTCCCGTCGTCGATGGTCGACCGCATCGTCCCCGCCGCCACACCGGACACCCTCGCCCGCGCCGAGGCCGCGCTCGGCGTGGTCGACCTCGCGCCGGTGCCCGCCGAGCCGTTCATGCAGTGGGTCATCGAGGACGACTTCCCCGGCGGCCGGCCCGCGTGGGACCTGGCCGGCGCGACGATGACGACGGACACCACGCCGTACGAGCACCTGAAGCTGCGCGCGCTCAACGGCGTGCACTCGACGATCGCGTACCTCGGGGCGCTGGCCGGGCGCGAGTACATCGCGGACGCGCTGGCGATACCCGGGATGGTGGATCTGTTGCGTCGCATGATCGCCGAGGACATCGCGCCGAGCCTCGAACCGCCTGCGGGCGTCTCTGTCATCGAGTACGGTGAATCCGTGCTGAGTCGGTTCGCCAACCCCGCCATGGGGCACCGCACGTTGCAGGTGGCCATGGACGGCACGCAGAAGCTGCCGCAGCGCGTGCTGCACGGCATGCTCGACCGCCGCCGGGCCGGGGCGTCGCCGCGCTGGGGGGCGCTCGTCGTGGCCGCGTGGATGCGCTTCGCCGCCGGCGTCGCCGACGACGGTCGCGAACTGCCGCTCGACGACCCGCTGGCCGGGCCGGTGCGGGCCGCGCTGGCCTCGGCCGGCGAGAAGCCCGACGAGATCGTCGCGGCGCTGCTCGGCCTGCGTCAGGTGTTCCCCGCCGAGCTGGCCGAGGACAAGGTCGTCCGCGACCTCATCGCCGACTGGCTCGGCGACCTGAGCGCCCACGGCGCGGCCGCGACGATCGTGGGCGCCCGATGAGCCGTGTCGCGCTGATCGGTGCCAACGGGCACGGGTTGTGGCACCGGCGGCGGATCGCGCCGTTGCACGAGGCCGGACGGCTCGACCTCGTGGCGCTCGTCGACGTCAAGGAGGTCGCGCCCGCCGAGGGCGCGCCCATCCCGGACGGCACGGCGATCCTCACCGACCATCGCGAGCTGCTCTCGGCGTACTCCCCTGATGTTGTGGTGATCTGCACGCCGCCGCACACGCACCTGCCCATCGCGTCGGACTGCCTGCGCGCGGGCGCCGACGTGCTGCTGGAGAAGCCGCCCGTGGTCGACGTCGCCGACCACCACGCGCTCGCCGACGTGGTCGCCGAGACGGGCCGGGCCTGCCAGGTCGGCTTCCAGGCGCTGGGTTCGGTCGCGCTCGCCCGGCTGCGCGCGGCCGTCGCGGCCGGCGGGCTGGGCATGCTCACCAGCGTGTCGGTGGTCGGGTCGTGGCAGCGCTCGGACGCGTACTATGCGCGGTCGCCGTGGGCCGGCAGGCGCAGCATGGGCGGCAACCCGGTGCTCGACGGCGCGCTGGCCAACCCGTTCGCGCACGCGGTCATGCAGGCGCTGGCCATCGCCGGCTCGTCGCCCGCGTCCGTGGAACTCGACGCCTACCGCACCCGGCCGATCGAGGTGGACGACACCGCCACACTGCGGGTCACGCTCTCCTCGGGAGTGCGCATCCTGGTGGCGGTCACGTTGTGCGGCGAGGAGTTCATCCCCGGCATGGTCACCGTGACCGGCACGGACGGCACGGCCAAGCTGGAGTACCCGACGGACCGGCTCGCCATGCCCGCCGACGCGGACCTGCGCGACGTGCCCGGCCGGGTGGGCCTGCTGGAGAACCTGCTCGACCACCGCGCCGACCCGACGGGCGTGCCGCTGCTCGCGCCGCTCGCCGACACCCTGCCGTTCACCGCGGTCCTGGAGGCCATCCGCGCCGCCGGCACGCCCCCGTTGGTAGACCCGGCGTTCGTCACGGTCACCGGCGAAGCCCCGGAGATCCACCACACCATCCCGGGCATCAACGACGCGCTGCTGCGGGCAGGTCGCGACGTCTCGCTGCTCAGCGAACTGGACGTCCCCTGGGCAACCGGCAAAGCGGCGACTACCTCGGTCTGACGCGCGGCCGGCTGCCGACCGCGCAGTGGTAGCAGTGCTCCACCACGTCGTCGTGGTTGTACCACTCATGGTCGCCGCAGTCGGCCTTCCCTTTGTCGGCCACCGTCAGGCAGGCCGCACTGGCGGGGCATACATCGCGCTCCGTCACATTTTCCACAACGCTGCCACTTCGGTTCAGCAGGAGTTCGCATTGGTTCGGCACACGACCCAGTCACAGCGGACGTGAGTAGCGGATCTCAGCGAGGCCGCGCCACGGCCGGGTCAGGCCGGGATCGCTGGTGAATCCTTCGCGCTCGTAGAACCGACGGGCCGGTTCGAACCGCTCGACCGCCCACACCAGACACCGCTCCCGTCCCGTCGATGCCAGCCAGGCGAGCGCGTCGGCGACCAGCAACCGGCCGGCGCCGCGCCGTTGGGCTGCGGGATGGACGTACAACGCCAGCAGTTCGCCGCTGTCGGCATCGCCAGACCCGTCGGGCGGCCCGCTCCAGGCGTAGCCGACCACCCTGCCGTCCCCGACCGCGACCGCCACCCGTTGGTCCGGTCGCCGGCTGGCGCGCGCCCAGTTGTCCGCGGTTCGGACGGGATCGAGGCCGGCGACCACCTCCGGGATCCAGGCGCCGTAGGTCGCCTGCCACGCGGCCCGTTGCACCGCCGCGATCGCGGGTCCGTCGTCGGGGCCAGCGGCACGGATCACAAGACTCGACATGGCTGCCCACCATACGCAACCGCGGACCCGCCGACGTTTGGCCAATTACGTGCGGAGCTTAGCGCGCGATGACCACACGTAACTGGCCAAACGTTGGCGATCCCGCCGTCACGGCAGGCCGGCGGTCATCGACGACGCCGCTGCAACAAACCTGCACATTCGCGGCATTGACTTCGATCAGTAACGATGTCAGTTTGTTGGGAACAGGAATGCGCTTTCCTCTTCGCACTACCGGTACGTGGTGACGTCGCGCCGCCCAGGAGCAGGCGTGACGGCGCCGCGCGGCTGTCGCGCTCACGGCAGCCGGTAGCTCAGGGAGGCACGTTCATGCACGTCCCGTTCCGCCGGCGCACCACTACGCCGGCGTCCACCACCAGACGACGCGCCTGGTCGGCCGTCGCGGGAGGTAGCGCGGTGGCTCTGGTCACCGCGCTGCTCGTCACCATCGGCGGCACGGCCGAGGCGGCCGTCCTGTTCAGCGACAACTTCGAGGACGGCAATGCGAACGGCTGGTCCAAGACGAACGGCAGCTGGTCGGTCGTGTCCGACGTGTCGTACGTCTACCGCCAGGGCAGCACGGGCGCCGACGCCCGGGCCATCGCCGGTGCGGGCTCCGGCAATGGCACATCCGTCAGCGCGCGGGTCAAGCCGATCGCGTTCCGGTCCGGCGGCGGCAACGCCGTCTCGCTGCTGTCCACCGCGGGCAGCCTGACCAGTTACTACTACGTGGCGCTGCGCAGCTCGAACACCATCGAGGTCGGCAAGCGCACCACGTCCGGCCTCACCGCCCTGGGCTCGGCGAGCTTCACGGTGACCCCGGGCACCTGGTACACCCTGACGCTCAACACGAACCTGCTGGCCAGCGGCCAGATCATCGGCTCGGTCGCCGGCGGCCCGAGCGTCACCGTCACCGATTCCAGCCCGCTCACCGGGACCGGCAAGGTCGGCTTCGGCACGCTCTACGCCAGCGCCTCGTTCGATGACGTGACGCTCTCCAACAACCTGATCATCGAGCCGCCCACGTCGGCCCCGCCGACCACGGCCGGCCCGACGACCGGCGGACCCGGCCCGGCGCAGACCGGCCTGGTCGGCTTCGCCACCGTCAACGCCTGGGGCCAGAACGGCACCACGGGCGGCGCCGGCGGCCCGAGCGTCACGGTGTCCACGGCCGCGCAGTTCATCGACTACGCGACGCGCACCGGGCCGTACACGATCTTCGTGAGCGGCATGATCTCGCTGTCGGCGATGCAGAACGTGTCGTCGGACAAGACGATCATCGGGCTGGGCACAGGCTCCGGGTTCACCGGGTACGGCCTGAACATCGGCATCCCGATCGACGACGCCATCACGTCGCCGCCCGCCAACGCGGTGAAGAACATCATCATCCGGAACCTGGTCTTCACCGGGTCCGGCGACGACGCGATCAACGTGCAGATGTTCTCGCACCACATCTGGATCGACCACAACGACCTGTGCTGCGGGTACGACGGTCTGATCGACATCAAGCGCGGCTCGAGCTACGTGACGGTGTCGTGGAACCACACCCACAACCACAGCAAGAACATGCTGCTGGGCCGCGACGACGGTGACACGGCGCAGGACACCGGCCGGCTCAAGGTGACCTACCACCACAACTGGTTCAACCGCACCCCGCAGCGCAACCCGCGCGTGCGCTTCGGCGAGCCGGTACACATCTTCAACAACTACTACGTCTACAACACCGACGTGGGCGTCGCCTGCCAGGCCAACGCCGGCTGCCTGGTGGAGGGCAACTACTTCGCCGACGTCGAGGAGCCCGTCACCAACAGCTACGCCGGCCCGGCCGGCCGGTGCGTGGCCCGCAACAACGTGTTCGTCGGCGAGTCCGGCAGCCCCGACTGCTCCGGCACGGTCCAGGAAGCCAGCGGCTACTACAGCTACACCCTGGACGACCCGAACGCGGTGAAGAGCATCGTCTCCGCCGGCGCGGGCGTCGGGAAGATCGGCTACTAGGCCCAACCGTCCCCCCGGTGTCCTACCGGGTCCCGGGGCCCGTGTCCGGGTGCGGTGGAGATGACCCCACCGCATCCGGGCCGGGCCGCCGTCCTCCCTCGAAAAGGCGGCGTCAACAACATCACCCAGGTGGGCTCGTTCACCAGCCCGCCGTACTCGGCGGGAGAACCCAGGCGAGCGCGTCCGCGCCCGATAGGACGCCGTCGACGCGATAAGGGCGGTGAAGCCGGCCGGCAACAGCAGGAACCCACGGTGGCCGGGCCTCCGCCGGTCCCGCCAACTGTGAACATCTGGCGAGGCGCGGCTTTAGCGCTCCGCCAGAAGGGCACATCCGGTCGGCAGACACGCCGCGGCCGCCAAAGGATGCGACCGCTTGGCGACGTCGCCGTCGCCCCGGCAGGCCCGGGGCGGGCGCCGCGCGTGGCCTAGGGCGATGCGGCCTCAGTCGGGCGAGGAGTGGCAGGTCAGGCGGGGTGGTAGGTCTGGTGGAGGACGCCCGTGGTGAAGGTCGCGGAGCTGGCCAGGGTGAGCGGGATCGTCGGGCCGTCCTGCTCGAACAGGCGCTGACCGTGGCCCACCACGATGGGGTGGACCAGCAGGGACAGCTCGTCAACGAGGCCGGCGCGCAGCCGCGCCCGGGCGAGCGTGACGCTGCCCGGCGCCAGGATGTCACCGCCGGGCTGCTCCTTCAGTCGCCGTACCGCCGCGATGAGGCCCCCCGGCGTGGGGTCCGCCTTCAGCAGGGTCGAGTTGTGCCAGGTCAGGTCGGTCAGCGTCCGGGACACCACGACCTTGGCGGGCCGGTTCATCATGGCCGCGCCCGGGGCGTCGGCCGGCGCGTCGGCGAACGCCGCCGCGAAGGTCTCGTACGTCACCCGACCCAGCAGCAGTGTGTCCGCCGCCGCGCTGTTCGTCCCCATGACGGCGAACATCTCCTCGTTGACGTACGGGAAGTGCCACTGATCGGGCGCCTCCACGACGCCGTCGAGCGAGATGAACTGGGCCACCACGAGCTTGCGCATCGCTGTCTCCTCCGGTGTTCGCGGCGGCCCGTCGCCGCCCGCTACCGGTGCGTCGATCGGCCCACCGCCGATTCGACACGTGCCGCGAGAATTTTCGGGGCCGTGTTTGGATAGGGGCGACGGATCACCCGACGGAGGTCGACAGTGCGGTTCCTCATGACGATCAACGGCGGCGGGCCGACGCCGGACGAGCAGCTGTACGCCGAGATGGGCCGCTTCGTCGAGGAGCTGAGCCGCGCGGGCACCCTCGTCGCCACGGGCGGCCTGGACCCGAACGGCACCCGGATGTCCGCCACGGGCGGCCGGGTGACCTTCACCGACGGGCCGTACGCGGAGTCGAAGGAGACCATCGCGAGCTTCGCGCTGGTGGACGTCGCCACGAAGGGGGAGGCGCTGGCGCTCGCCGAGCGGTTCTGGGCCATCGTGCGCGACGGCGAGGGCGACATGCGCCTGGTGTACGGCCCCGATGGACCCTGACGTCGCGGCCGTCATCGACCGCGTGTGGCGGGCGGAGTCCGCGCGCATCGTGGCGGGTGTCGCGGGCGTGGTGCGCGACGTGGGGCTCGCCGAGGAACTGGCGAACGACGCCCTGGTCGCCGCGCTGGAGCAGTGGCCGGCCGAGGGCGTCCCGGACAATCCGGGCGCCTGGCTGATGCTCGCGGCACGGCGCCGGGCCGTCGACCGGATCCGTCGCGATGTGCGCCTGCGGGAACGCGTCGGCCAGTTGGGTCATGAGGCGCACCAGCGCCAGCAGGCGGACGCCTTCAACGGCCTGGCCGACTTCGACGCCGCCGTCGATGACGACGTACTCAAGGATGATCTTCTGCGGTTGATCTTTGTGTCGTGTCATCCGGCGGTGGCGGCGGACGCGCGGGTGGCGCTGACGCTGCGGGTCCTCGGCGGGCTGTCCACGGCCGAGATCGCGCGCGGGTTCCTGACGTCGGAGCCGACGGTCGCGCAGCGGATCGTGCGGGCCAAGCGGACGCTCGCGGACAAGCGGATCCCGTTCGAGGTGCCCGAGCCGGCCGAGCGGGCCACCCGGCTGGCGTCCGTCCTGGAGGTGCTCTACCTGATCTTCAACGAGGGGTACTCGGCGACGGCCGGCGACGACTGGTTGCGGCCCGGGCTGTGCGAGGAGGGCCTGCGCCTGGCGCACCTCCTGGCCGAGTTGGCGCCCACCGAGCCGGAGGTGTTCGGGCTGCTGGCGCTCATGGAGATCCAGGGCTCGCGGCTCGCCGCGCGGGTCGACCCGGCGGGTGCGCCCATCGCGCTGGACGACCAGGACCGCGGCCGGTGGGACCAGGCGATGATCCGACGGGGGTTCGCCGCGCTGCTGCACGCCGAGCGGCTGCTCGCGTCGACGACCGCGGGTCCGTACGTGTTGCAGGCCGCGATCGCGGCCTGCCATGCGCAGGCCCGCACCGCCGGGCAGACCGACTGGGGCCGCATCGCGGCGCTCTACGACCGCCTGGCCACGCTCGCCCCGACGCCCGTGGTGGAGCTCAACCGGGCCGTCGCCGTGGCCATGTCCGCGGGCCCGGCCGCCGGGCTGGAGATCGTCGACCGGCTCGCCGCCGAGCCGGCACTCCGGGAGTACCACCTGCTGCCCGCGGTCCGGGCCGACCTGCTCGGCCGGCTGGGGCGGCACGAGCAGGCGCGCGCCGAGTTCGAGCGGGCCGCCGCGTTGACGGCCAACGCCCGGGAGCGGGCCGTTCTGCTCGACCGGGCCGCCCGGACATAGAAACGCCGCGCCGGACGTGGTGGCGTCCGGCGCGGCGCTGGGCAGTGACGGCTACTGCGGGAAGTCGCCGCCGTCGACGTCGCTGGTCGAGGCGTTGCCGCCGACCGACTTCGTCAAGGTGATCGACCAGGCCTTCGTCGACGAGAAGACGAACGTGTCGTCGAACTTCGAGTACCCGCAGTTGCGGGTGAAGCTCTTGGCGTTGCGGTCGTAGTCGGTGCCCGAGGCCATGTAGACCAGGTAGGTACCGCTGGGGATGTTGTTGACGGTGAACGACTTGCTCGGGCCCACGTACACGACGATCGACGCGGTCTTCGAGCCCTTCTTGACCAGGCTGATCGTGCCCGGGTCGCTGCTGTTCTTGATCTTCAGGTAGCTCGGGCCGCCGCTGGCGCGCTTGAGGTACGTGCCGTTGGACAGCGTGCGCGCCTTCGAGGTGCCGGGCAGCCAGGTGCCGGCCCTGTACGGGTGCGCGGCGTCGTCCTCGGCCAGCTCCTTCGCGGCGCTGCGCACCGTGGCGGCGGCGCTCGAGTTGCGGATGGCGGGCAGCGCGGCCGCGGCCGGGCAGGACGAGCGGCCGTCCTTCATGCTGCTCACCTCGCTGCGCAGGGTCTGCAGCGCGGTGATGTAGCTCATGTGCGCGCCAGCCGTCGCCGGGCCGGGGGTCGCCGTGGCCTGCAGGAGCGTGATCGCCGACCCGACCGCGGTGTCGAACTGGGTCGCGGCGCTGACGGCGGCCGACTTGCTCGTCGCCTTGGCCAGCGCCTGGTACGCCGGGGCGATCGTGTCGTCGGCCTGCTTGAGCACCGCCTGGTACTGCTCCGGCGACACGGACGCCGCCGTGGTCGGCGCGAGCGTGCGGCCCGAACCGCCCGTGGTCGACAGCGGGCTCGACCCGGACTTCGGGTCGGTGTCGGTGTTGACGAAGCGGTAGCCGAGGAAGCAGCAGCAGGAGACCAGCAGCAGCGCGACGACGCCCAGCACGATGAACAGGGTCGTGTTCTTCTTGCCGGGCGGCGGCGCGACGGGCTGACCGGGGAACCCGCCGTACGGGGGCTGGCCCTGGAACGGCGGTTGGCCACCGTACGAGGGCTGGGCGCCGTAGGGCTGACCGGGCGAGGCGGGCGGGCCCGAGGTCTGCGCCCCGTAGGGCGGCTGACCCGGCGACGCCGGCTGACCCGGGTACGCGGGCTGGCCGGGGTAAGCGGGCTGACCGGGGTAGGTGGGCTGACCAGGGTATGCCGGCTGGCCGGGCTGCGGCGCCGACCCGTATGTCCACGGTGGAGGTTCGTTCGCCGGAGCGCCCCCGGGCTGCGTGCCATCACTCATGACGCGACAGTATGGTGCCGCCGTGCGACACCATCAACCCGGTCAATCACCGGACAGTTAGCTACGGGAACGTCCGTGTCGGGCCGACCTGCGGCTCCGTCCTTTCCTGATCACGACACCTGATCACGCACCGGACAGACCGTGTCCCGAAACACAGTCGCCCCCGGACCCGTTCACCTGCCGCGTACACCATGGCAGAACTCTTTGCTGGTTTGTAGATGCTAGGTGCGTTGCCTATCCGGCCTTGAGGATGCGACAGTTCCACTGGACCTCAGGAAAGGTGGCGAGCGTGACGATCCGAAGGGCCATCGCGGCCGTCGCGGCAGCGGGCCTGCTCCTCGTCGGCGGTTGCGCCGAGGACACTCCGGACAAAACGAGTGAGAAGCAGAGCGCGGTGACCGTGTTCGCGGCGGCGTCGTTGACCGAGGCGTTCACGCGGATCGGCAAGGACTTCGAGGCGGCCCATCCGGGCACGAAGGTGACGTTCAGCTTCGCGGGCAGCTCGGCGCTGGCGACCCAGATCGGCCAGGGCGCGCCGGCCGACGTGTTCGCCTCGGCCAGCCCGACGAACATGCAGACCGTGGCCGACGGCGGCGGCGTGGCCGACGCGCCGGTCACGTTCGCCCACAACCAGCTCGTGATCGCCACGGCGAAGGGCAACCCGAAGGGCATCAGGGTGCTCGCCGACCTGACGGCCGCGGGCACCAAGGTGGCGCTGTGCGCGGAGCAGGTCCCCTGCGGCGCGGCGGCGAAGAAGGCGCTCACCGCGGCCAACGTGACGCTGACCCCGGTCACTCTCGAACAGGACGTCAAAGCGGCCCTGTCGAAGGTGCGCCTCGGCGAGGTGGACGCGGCGCTGGTCTACCGGACGGACGCCAGGGCGGCCGCGGCCGACGTGGACGCCGTCGAGTTCCCCGAGTCGGCCGGGGCGATCAACGACTACCCGATCGCGGTGCTCAAGGCCGCGCCCAACGCGGCGGGGGCGAAGGCCTTCGTCGACTACGTACGGTCGCCGCAGGGTCTCGTCGTGCTGACCACCGCGGGGTTCCAACAACCCTGACGCGCGCGCCGTTGATCCATAACAGCGCTGCCGGCGTTAATTCGCGCCTCGCGAATCGCCGGCGGCACTGACCTTTTCCGGGCCGGCTACCAGGACTTTCGCGGTGCCGAAACTTACACGGAACCGAAAGTTGTCGACCCGGCTTCATCGACGTTGACAGACCCGAGCGGCACGATCTCGGTGTCGGGCACGTACGACGGCGGCATGAAGCGCATCTGCTGCATCGGCGACGGCGGCCAGTCCGAGTCCCAGGACCCCGTCTTCGAGCTCGCCAACGGCGCGACCATCAAGAACGTCATCGGCGGCGGCGCCAAGTCCGCGACCGACAAGCTGTTCCAGCACAACGGCAACGGCACCGTCAACATCTCCGGCTTCTACGCCGAGAACATCGGCAAGCTCTACCGGGCGTGCGGCAACTGCACGAACAGCTACACC